>JASFUC010000034.1:0-11133 GCA_050050475.1 Nitrosopumilaceae archaeon | reverse complement strand
TTTTGGTTTAATTGCAACTAATCGTAACGGTGCTCCACTTCCATTTTTTATCTTCATTGGAAGTGCAATTGCAAAGGCTCCTTTTGGTGGAAGTTGTTCCAAATTGGCGATATTTTCAAAAAATGGCATCTCTGCTTTTGCAAGAATTCTGTGTGTCTCAAAAAGAGTGGATCTTCCATAATCAATGCTTTGTGTGTCAATGCCAATTGCATTTATGCGGCGATTTTTAGTAATCCAGGAAGCAGCATCTGGATGCAAACCAGGAAATCTCAATTCAGGGAGAGCATCGTTTCCCATCTTTGATGTTCCAAGATATTTTTGGCGGTCAGGCCAATATTTGGAATATCCTGTATGAAGAAGCACTATGCAGTTATCAGGAATTTTATCGTGTATATTTTCCCAATCTTCAAAATCATTTTGAGTAATTTGATAATCTGAATCTTCTTGGACTTTTTTTGTTACGTTGATTATAATTAGAGGTGCGATTAGTTTCTCAACTGGAATTTGCTCAACTGTCTTTCCATTTTCTGCAAAATGAATTGGGGCATCTATATGAGTACCTCCGTGTTCAGGAGCTGTGAATTTCTTTGCAGCATAATAGTATCCTTTCTCGGTAATTCCCCCAAACTCTTCTTCAAGTTCAAACCCTTTTTCTGTTGGCCAATAGATGGTTTGTTCAGAATATTCGTGAGTCAAATCAATAATCTTTCCGTTGAGAAATGAAAAATTATTTTCCATGAAATCATTTGACTCAAAAGAATTTAAACAATATTGGTTAAATTCAAAATTGCTGTCTTGAAATATATGTTGATGTTATTTTTTAGAAATAGGTATCTGGTATTATGATGCACAAAATGGACGCATTAGGTGATTCCCTTCAATTTTTAGAGGAACTTCGACAAGTTGTCTGATGGATTCTGGACATCTGGCGAATTTGATCACAAATCTAGATATTTTTCGTATTATTTAGTGCAATGTTATTAAAACTCCAATCAGACTAATTTTGTTTAAATTGAACAAACATTTTTTAAATCTAAAAATCGTGTCCCTTGTCTTTGTTTTAATCTCAAATTACTCTTATTTTCTTTAAATGTACCTGAAAAAGTTGTAACATGTAATACTAACAAATGGATATTAATTTTCTAACATTACTTATAGCATCTTGGATATAACTCCAAAAAACGTACTTGTATTTGCAGTCCTACTAGGTGGTGCTGCACATATCATCCTATTTCAGGATGGCTATTGGCACCCTTTCATGTGGTTTAGTGCAGCTCTAACTGTGGTTATACCTGTTATTACGCATGAATACATGAAAGTAAGGACTCTGAAAAATAAAAGACGAAAAAGAGTCTATGCAGATATTTAGAATTTTAATTTCTGAATATTGTTATGGCTTTAGTCTATCCGGGTCCCTTGGATAAAGTACCACTTCCCTGACATTATCAATCCCAATCAATGTGGTCATCAGACGGTCAAGGCCCATTCCCCATCCCGAGTGTGGGGGCATGCCCCAATCAAAGGTCTGCAGGTGGTCTGCAAATGCTGCAGGGTCTAGTCCTTGTTCTTTTAGTCGAGCTTTTAGAACATCCGTATTGTGAAGTCTTGTTCCACCTGATGATATCTCTAGATATCCGTATTGTAAATCAAATGAGCGAGAAAGTTCAGGGTTTTCATCTTTTTCTCTGATGTAAAATGGTTTGAGCTTCATTGGCCAGTCCATCAAAAAGAAAAATCCTGGGTGTTTTTGTCCAATAATTCGTAAATGAGAATCAAGCAAATCATCTCCAAACTTTATTTTCTCTCCTTCTGACTCCAGCTCTTCTAAAGCTTGAGTGTATGTGATTCTCTCAAACGGTGATTTTGGAACTTCAATTGAGTGGCCGATTACTTCTTGTTCTTTTTTGCAGTTTTCCGATGTGTATTTGTATACTTCCATGATCAGCGATTCTAAAACATCCATCACATCATTGTAATCCATAAAAGCAGCTTCAATGTCCACTGAGGTAAATTCACTTAGATGTCGTCCTGTATGGGATTTTTCTGCACGATAAAAGTTTGAAATCTCAAAAACTCGCTCAAGACCAATTGTCATTTGTTCTTTGTAGAGTTGTGGGCTTTGGGCCAGATAGGCAGTCTTGCCAAAGTATTCCAATGAGAACAAGTCTGCTCCCCCTTCAGATGCACTGCCAATAATTTTTGGAGTTGTAATTTCTATGAATTTTTTATCTGAGAGTGTCTTTCGAAGGGATGCCAAAACATGATGTCTTAATTTGAAAATTGATGCAGTCTTTTGGTTTCTCATATCCAGTGCTCTGTGATTTAGTCTGGTGTCAATGTTGCTCTCAACTCTACCTATTGGGTCTACCGGTAATGGGTGAATTGCTTTTGCCAGAACATCAATCTCTTCTGCCTTTATCTCAAAATCAAAATCACGAGCCTTTGTCTCTTGTACAATTCCTTTAACTGAAACTACGCTTTGGCGATTAATCTCGCCTAGCTGATCATTTAATTCTCCCTTGACAATAATTTGTGAAATGCCAGACACGTCACGCAATGTGATGAATGTCATCTTTCCCAGTTTTCTGAGGTCCTCAATCCAGCCTCCTAGAACTACTTCTTTTCCAATTATCTCAGAGGTTAACTCTGAAATATCGTGAGTCTTGACAAATCCCAAACTTTTTCACCGTCGTTTGCTCTCAAATTCTATCTCAATGTCAAGGTTTCGGGCATCTTTGACTATCTGAACGACAGTTTCAGTGTTAATTGGAAATCTAGGTGTCCATTTGCCTGAAACAATTGCTTTTGTCTTTTGAATCCCGCCTGGTGCCCATACGTTATTGATAGACAGAATTTTTGTTGGAAAAAACATATCTTCTATGAATCTTCTGTCATTTTCTTCTGCCTCTACAAGCCATATCTTTCCCTGAAACTGATCCTGGATTAACCTGTAAAGGGTTCTGCTTTGTCTGATAATCATGATGTCTTCCTTTGAGAACGAAAGAACAAAGTTTCCGTTAAATTCCCTACAGGAATGTAATGTGAATTTATCTATATCTGAATTGGTCTTTGCAATCTGGGCCAATTTCATTGATGCATCAACATCTGCCTTCGTGATTTTTCCATCTTCGATTTTTTTTTCACATTGAGGACAGAGAAGTGAGTTTTTTGCATCAAAATTGCATATTGGAAGCTTCATGGGTTTCGACTTTTATCATTCTGCCAAAGTTGTTTATATCCTTTAATGAAAAACACAAAAGCAAGAGTCGATCTAAGAAATTATGAAGTTATCTGTAAAAGATCTCACGGCAAGATATTCTTCATCAAACGGAGCTGTTTATGCCGTAGAGGATGTGGATTTTGATCTTGAAGATGGTCAATCAATTGGAATTGCAGGTGAGAGTGCATGCGGAAAAAGCACATTGGGGTTATCTATTATCAGAATGCTTGTAGGTGGCAAGGTTCAGGGGAAAATCATCTTAGACGGCGAATCCATTTTAGATTTATCTGAATCGGAGTTTAACCAAAAATACAGATGGAAGAAAATCTCCATGGTTTTTCAAGGTGCTATGAATACACTAGACCCAGTATTTACAATAAAGGACCAATTCATTGAGGTTCTAAAGCAACACCACTTTCAAGGAGATTTTCAAAAAACAATTGAGGATGCGATGACTTCGGTAAGTCTTGACACTTCTGTTCTCAAAAGATTTCCACATGAACTTAGTGGTGGAATGAAACAAAGAGTTGTGATTGCAATGGCGCTATTGCTTAAACCACAATTTGTAATAGCTGATGAACCAACTACTGCTCTTGATGTTCTAATTCAGGCACAAATTGTCAATCTTTTGAAGGATCTCAAAAAGCAAGGGATGTCCTTTATGTTAATCACACACGACCTTGCAATACTTTCTGAGATTTCAGACAAGATTGGAATAATGTATGCAGGACAGATGGTGGAATTTGGTTCATCATATGAGATTTACAAAAACCCAAAGCATCCCTATACTCAGGGCTTGTTAAAATCAATTCCTACTCTGCATGGGGAAAAACCATCATACATCAAAGGAAATCCTCCGAGTCTTTTGAATCCTCCGACTGAATGTCGATTTATTGAAAGATGTCCTTTGGCAATTGACAAGTGCAAAAAACTTCCACCAAAAATTAAAACTAAAACTGGTTATGTGCAGTGCTGGTTGTATGAAGATGAAAAATTAACTTGACAGATATTCATTATCGATTTTCTTTAGATAAACTTCCTGAATTTCTGAAATCTCTCGACCTATTGTGTTTTTGATTACTATTTTAGCATAATTTAGCAAGTCTTGTTCTGTTCCGTTTTTTTCCATGCTCTCTATTTTCTCAAAAATAACTTGCTCAACCTCCATTACGCCACGCAACTCTCCGCTTAACTCCTCAATGCCCATTTTTTGGTAGTCTTTTCTTTCCCTTTGATTAGCCTCATCGATTAGTTTTCTGACATCGTCGCCTTTCATGGCGTTCCTCTCAATTTTATTCTAAAAAAATGTTAATTTTGATTCTTTTTTTTATGCTCTAGTATATGTTTGAGACCATCTGGCATTGAAAGTGAATCCAAATCAATATCACAATATGGGCACTTCAAGGCCTTACTGACTTTCTGAATATTTTTTCACGATAGGCAGGCATGAATCGATAATTCTTAAAACTTCCGTTCGGATTACCTTCTTGTCAATTGATATCCAAATTCTAATTTTGCCTACTGCAAATGAGATGATCTGAACTTTTTCTCGTTCTTCCCAAACAAACTGGATTTCACCTAAATTCTCATCAAAGAAACTTTCAAGATCGGTCTTTATGGCTATATGTGAAAACTGGTACTTTGTGCTTTTGGCGTCTAAAAATGGCTCTAAATCCTGTCTTCTTTTATGTGCGATAAGCTTACCTTGCTCGCTAATTATGCCTACAAATCTAATGTATGGGCTAATTGCAGCAATATTATCGCAAATTAAAGTTAAATCAACTCTGTCCAACTGCCTTTGCTCAATGAATATGTTATTTTAATGATTATGTGTTTGCAATTCTCATAATATCAAACAACTAGTCTCAAACGACTTCGATTTTGTTAAATAATGTATAACATGTGCTTGAATTGTGGATTTTGCAGCTATCTTTCCATTTGCCCCTGAGGTGGGGTATATTGGACTTACATTGGTGAGCTTTTTTGGATCTCTAATTCCTTTTGTTCCGTTACCTTCTTTTCTCTTACTTGCAACCATGTCTGTAGGTGATGCATTTGATTTGCATCTCCTTGCCATAATTTCTGCAGTTGCTTCAACTGCTGCCAAGGTAATTGTATTTTCTGTAAGCTATGAGGGCCGAAGAATAATTGGAAAAGCTTCTAGGAAAAGAATGCGCCCATTTGAACGACTGGTAAAAAGATATGGCGCAGGTGCAGCATTTTTTGCAGCAGCAACACCTATGCCCGATGACTTGATTTATGTTCCGCTCGGTCTTGCAAAGTATAATCCAAAGAGATTCTTTATTGCAACTTTGACTGGAAAACTTGTTTTGTCTTATGCCATTGTGTTTATCTCTCACTATATGGGCTTGTCACTAGTTGAACCTCTCTTAGAAAATGTTAAAGATGTAAGTACTATCTACATTGGAATTGTAATATTTGCTGCAATGATGACATCAGTTGTAATCTTGCTTTTGAGGTTGGATTGGCAAAGAATAATGGGACGATTTGCACCATGGACTCTTGATGAAAATAACAGTGATGAGGAAAATTCTAAAGATTAATTTTAAAATTCCATAAATTTTCTGTTGCAGTACTGATTCCAATTCTAGGTGATGCCAAAATCTTCTTTGCGGTTATTCCTTCAGTAATGAATAACTCTGATTTTTGAGTCAAGTCAATTCCATACTGCTTTTTAGTAATGTTTAGTGCCTGAGCTAATTTTGCAGGACCATTGGCAAGGATTTTGAGGTTATCTTTACCTCTATTTTGTTTCATGATTTCAATTCCATTTTCAGGATGTATTGCCCGTACCAATACCGCGCCAGCCTCAGTTTTTGGGTTTCGTGCAACAACGTTGAAACAAAAATACATTCCATATGTGAAATATACATAGGCTCGACCCACTTCTTCAAACATTGCTCTATTTCGGTCAGTTTTATTCCTAAAAGCGTGACTGGCAGGGTCATCTTTGTGCTTGTATGCTTCAGTTTCAGTAATGATTCCAGAAATTTTTTTATTTCCTATTTTTCGAACTAGTTTTTTCCCAAGAAGTTTCTTGGCTACAGTAACTGTATCTCTAGCATAAAATCCCCTAGGAAGAAAACTCAATGTCAATTGGAATGTCTTTGCCATTTTTTAATTCTCTGATCAGTTCAAACAATTTTTTGATGTCTTGTTTTAGTATTTCGATTAACCCTTGATTGTAAATTGTAGCAGCAGGGTGAATCGTAATAAAATACAACTGATTATCTTTTCTTCCTATTTTTCCTCGATATTTTGTAATTTCAGTTCCGCCCAAAATAGAACCAAACGCAGTATTTCCTAGAACACAAATTATCTTGGGTTTGATTATGTCAATTTCATTTCTGATATAGTCTTGACATGTCTCTTTTTCTATTTTACTTGGAACTCTATTGTTAGGAGGTCTGCACTTTACAGTATTTGTTATATAGATATCTTCTCTTGATATTCCTGCATTCTCCAAAGCTAAAGATAGCTTCTTTCCTGCAACTCCTACAAAAGGCTCTCCCTTCAAATCCTCATTTCTTCCAGGAGCCTCTCCAACAAAAATCACATCAGAGTGAAAGTTTCCTTTCCCTGGAACTGAATTGGTGCGTGTTTTGCTCAGCTCACACTTTGTACATTTGATCACATTTTTTCTTACAATATCTAGTTTTGATTCCATCTAGGTTACACTCTTTATCGTTGCAGTTCCTCTGATTGTAGGTCCCCCATTTCCCATAATCATTGATTGCATTGGATCCCCTTTCCCGCAATTAGTTATAGGCCTTACAGTAAAGTCGTTTCCACATGCATCGATTGATTGGAAAAATTCAGGTGCTATTCCCATGACTATGACATCTCTTACCAAATCTGTCAATTGACCGTTTTCAATTTTTTGAGCATATTGACTAGAGATACTCCAGTTGTATCTTTTCATATCAATTGAAGGGATTTTCATGTTAGATATCAAATACCCACTTTTTACCTCTGAAATGATCTCCTCTGGATTCCAATCTCCAGGCTCAATGCAGGTACAGGCCATTCTGATTAGAGGCATGAATCGATAACTTGTTGCACGCATATTTGCAGTAGGTTCTGTCTCAAACTCTAGCGCAGTTTCTCTATTTTGCATATGGTTTTTCAAAACTCCCTTTTCTACAAGTGTAGTTTTTTTAGTTTCAACTCCTTCATCATCAAAATAATACCATCCAAGACTTTCAGAAATTGTAGGATCATCAAATACACTAAGATACTCAGACCCAATTTGTTCTCCGAGTTTGTCTTTCCACCAAGCTCCTCCTGCCCATGCCATTTCTTTTCCCATTACTCTGTCTGCTTCAGATGGATGGCCCAAGATTTCGTGAGTCAACAACGAAACAAAATCTGGGTTCATAACCAACGTAGTTTGTTCTTCTTGAGCGGGACTTGCATCTAAAAGTTCAGATGCTTTTTGTGAAATTGATTGGGCACTTTTTTGTATTTTATCATTTTTAGTTATTTGCTCCATTCCTCCTCTACCACCTTCAGTGATGTTTACTGATTGAGTCAATCCGGATTGATGTGCAATTGCTACCATGTCAGCTACTACGTCAGAAAAGTTTTGTAAAATTTCAACTCCTTCACTATTTACAAAGTATTTTGAATTCTCAGCAAACCATGGATTGACTATGGACTTTCTAATTTTTGTAGAATCTGAAATTATTTTGTCACACTCTAATCCGATTCTGATTAAACTATCCACGTCTGGTTTTGCGATTACTGGAAATTCTTTTGTTATCTTGTTTATTTTTATTGGAGCAAGTCTTGATGGTATATTTTTTCTCTCCGAATAGTACTGTGTATTTTTTAAGGTTTTCTCAATCGATTCTTTAATCTTATCAAAGGATTTTGGATTAGTAATTGAGCAAAATCCCCAAGCACCATTTTTTAAAATCCTTAGGCCAATCCCGTTATCTGATTTTTTTCTGACATGCTCTACCTCGCCGTTTTCAATTAAAACAGAATTTCTTGTCTGTTTTTCTGCTCTGGCATCACAATAGTCTGCACCTAGAGACACCGCATACGATATTGCCTTGTCTGCCAAATCTTGAGAAAAACTCATAAAAATTTGAGAATCTTTGGGTATGGTAAATCTTCTGTATGGTTATTTGCTCGATATTGCAGGCATGGTAAAGTAGTATTCATCCTCAAAATCATAGTCTGCCTGGCCTTTGTGCCTCAAGAATTCAAAATAGGCAGTGCAATTTGAGTAAAACTCCTTGTTTTTTGGGTACTCACTTGATTCGTCCATGATAATTATCGTAAAAAATCCATTTTTTAGCTAGAGTGAGCAGTTTTAGTTCCCAAAGTTGGTTTTCTTTGAGCAATTTCGGGGGCTTTTTTTGGTATGGTAAATGTGAAAGTGGCTCCCTCTCCTTCTTCGCTGACAACTGAAATTTCTCCCCCGTGATTATCGATAATTCCTTTGCATATTGCAAGTCCAAGTCCGCTTCCTCCTCTTTCTCTTGTTAATGTGGTATCAACTTGATAGAATTTTTGGAACAAGTTTTTTTGCTTGCCTTTTGGTATCCCCACCCCGTTATCTTTTACGCTGATCTGAATTTCTTGGGGATATTCTTTCATCACCACATCAATCTTGCCTTTTCCATGCTCCACTGCAATCATTGCATTTTTTATCAAATTAGTAATCACTTGTTTTATTCTGGCAGCATCATGATATACTTGGAAACTTTCTGCATTATGCGATAGTGTGATATGGTTTTTCTCAGCTTGAGGAATCAATGCTCTGACTGATTCTTCAATTGAATCTTTAATGTCTGCATCATCCTTTTTCATTCTCAGTTTTCCAATTTCTAATTTTTGCACATCAAGCAAATCTGAAATTATTCCTAAAAGGTTTTCAGAACTAGATTTTATTATGGATAATCTGCTTTTTTGTTCATCATTTAATTTTCCTAGATGCTCTCCAAGTAAAATATCTGAGTATCCTTGAATTGGGACTAGCGGAGTTTTTAATTCATGTGTGATCATTGCCAAAAACTCATCTTTTGCAAGCTCCGTTCTTCTTGCCAATTCTTCTTTTTCTTTGATAGTGTCTGACATTATGTTAAATGAATTTACAAGTTCCCCAATTTCATCTTCAGAATTGTATTTAATTTTCTCTCCATACATTCCCTCTTTTACTCTGGATAGTGCTTTGTTGATTGTATCAAGCGGTGACAGGGATTGTCTGATTACTACTGGTACCAAGAAAAATGTAGCTATATCTACTCCAAGTAGAATTTGAATTATTGTTTGTTGATTAGAATTTTCTCCAAATATTCCGGTTGTTTCGTCCTGATATAGTAAAAACAAATTAAATGCAGCAGCTACAATCAAAATTCCAATTAACATGTAGAGTTTACTAACTATTTTCATAATTTCAAAAGCTAGGCATGAAGTATAAAAAGAGGAGATGTTATTTCTTGAACAGTCATGTCTGATGAGTTCCTCAAGGTTGCCACTAGGGAGATAAACCAGGAATTGTCAGCCATCAGCCAAATTTTAGGCTCATGTCAAAACAACTCTGATGTGTCAAAAAACTCAGGAGAAATTGAGGCGCACATGCACAAAATCAAGGGATTGGCACCTATGATGGGGAAAGAAACTGTCGGGGAGTTGGCAAAAACTTTGGATATTATACTGAAAAAAATTGTCGCAGGTCAAAATGTGCCTAATTTCTTTGAATCACTCTCACTGTCAGTAGATGAAATGAAAGTTGCCATGGAAAAACCACATGCCCTTGGAAAAATTCAAAAGGATATTTCAGATATCGCTGAGAAAACATCTGACTGAAAATTGTATTTCATTTTTGAACGACTAATTGTTTAATATGCTAATCCTGAACTTGGATTGAATGGCAAATATTATGATTGCAGACGATTCTGATGCGATTCGATTAGTGCTTAAAGACATTTTGAGTATTGGGGATCATGCAGTTGTGGCCGAAGCCACGAATGGTGATGAGGCAGTAGAGTTGTTTTTCAATAAATCACCTGATTTACTTCTGCTAGATTTGGCAATGCCAAAAAAAGACGGGCTTACGGTTTTAAAAGAAATCATGGAAAAAGACCCTAATGCCAAGGTTGTGTTGATCACTGCAAGCGATGATCAAAAAATAATCCACCAATGCCTTGAGATTGGAGCAACTTCGTGTATTTCCAAACCATTTGATTTTAATTCTGTCCTAAAACAAATCAATGATACTCTGGTTTAGGTTCAAGCAAACTAATTTAGGGCCAATTCATTCCAAAATAATAGAAGAGTTTTGTCAAAGATTGTCCTTGATACAAGCGTAATAATTAATGGGTTGTTCTGTGCCCAAGTAGAATCTGGGAATATTCGTGATTCCGAGGTAATAATTCCTCAGGCAGTAGTAGATGAATTACAATCCCAAGCCTCTCAAAATAAGGAACAGGGGTTTACGGGATTAAAAGAAATTAAAAATCTAAAAAATTTATCAAAAAATTTCAAACTAGAAATTACAATTGAAGGTATTCATCCTTCATTGGATGATATCCGATTATCTGGAAAGGGAAAAATCGATGCAATAATCAAAGACATTGCAAAAGAAAAACAAGCAACCCTTTACACATCAGACAATGTACAACACCTAGTTGCACAAACTGAAGAAATCACATCCGTGTATTTACAACCCAAAATAAAAGAAGAAGAATTAGAGTTTCTCAAATATTTTGATTCTGAAACCATGAGCGTTCATCTTAAAGAAAATCTAGCGCCCCTTGCAAAAAAAGGAAAACCAGGCTCATTTGCCTTGACCAAGATTAGTGATGAGATTTTAACTCGTGATGATTTAGATTTTATGGCAAAACAAATTATGAATACTCCTAATACTTCAGAGTCAAGTA
>JASFUC010000033.1:0-11249 GCA_050050475.1 Nitrosopumilaceae archaeon | reverse complement strand
GTGATTATGTTGACATTGTTTCGGTCATGAAAAATTACGATTTAGGGCCAAATGGAGCACTTGTGATGGCAAATGATCTAATTGCTTCCAAAATTGATGACATTAGAAATGAGGTTGAAAGAGTGAACCCGGATTATTTGTTAGTAGATACACCAGGACAAATTGAATTATTTGCATATCGATCTAGTGGTAGATTTATCGTAGAAAACATTACTGCAGAGGAAAAAACAAATATTTTCTTATTTGATGGAGCGCTGATAACTACTCCAATTAATTTTGTATCACTTGCACTTTTGGCTACTTCAATTAGACTACGTCTAAATCTTTCAACTATAAACACTATTACAAAAACTGATCTTATTGGTGGAAAATTAAAAGAGATTGTTCAATGGTCAAGTAACATAAGATCCTTAGAAAATGCCATAGCAGCTGAGGCTGATGGGGAAACCTATACTCTGGCTACCAATATTTTAAGGGGATTAAATCTTAGTGGATTTGCCCAGGGATTAATTCCAATTTCCAATCGAACTGGAGATGGTCTTGTAAATTTAGAAGGTGCTTTAAGCAGAATTCTTAATTTAGGAGAGGAAGTAGAGGACTAGATGAGATCAAAAATAACGGTGGTAGCACCTTCTTCTACGGCAAATCTTGGACCAGGATTTGATGTTTTTGGACTGGCAGTTAATGCATTTTACGATAAGATTACTCTAACCAAAATTAAAGAAAAAAAAGTTTGCATAGTAACAGAAGACAACATACCTATCAATCCAGATAAAAATACTGCAGGATTGGTTGTAAAAAATATGATTAAAAAATTTAAAACCAGAGATGGAATCGAAATTGGGATTAAAAAAAACGTTCCAGCCGGTTATGGAATGGGAAGTAGTGCAGCGTCAGCTGCTGCAGCAGCAGTTGCATTTGATAAATTGTATGGTCTTAAACTAGATGATAATTTACTTGTAGAGTTTGCAGGAATTGGGGAGAAAGCAAGTGCAGGTTCAATTCATTATGATAATGTTGCAGCTTCAGTGTTAGGTGGATTTGTGATTGTCAAAACAAATCCTTTGGATGTGATAAAAATAACTCCCCCAGCAAATTTGCGTATGTGTATCGCTGTTCCAAAATTAAAAGTTCCGAAAAAGAAAACTAAGGTCTCAAGAGGAGTAATTCCAAAAAAAATTAGTCTGAAAGACAGTATTACAAATTTATCTAATGCCTCAGCAATTGTTGCTGGATTCATGAATAATGATTCAAAACTAATTGGTAGATCAATAAAAGATGTAATTGTTGAACCTGCAAGACAACATATGATCCCTGGTTTTAAGACAGTAAAGAAAAATGCACTAAAAGCTGGGGCCCTAGGGGTAACAATTAGTGGTGCAGGTCCGTCTGTAATTTCTTTTTCAGAAAAATCAGCAGACCTTAAAAAAATTAGCTTAGCTATGAGAAGAGGTTTTAGATCTGCCAAAACAGAATGTGATACAATTATTTGTAAACCAAGTATTGGTGCGACAATTAAAAAATAATTTGGAGAAAATCTGATGAAAAATGCAGTAGTTGTATTTAGTGGAGGTATAGATTCAGTTTGTGCAGCTTCTTACTTAAAATCAAAATATGATCTTTATGGAATTTCATTCTCCTATGGGCAAAAGGCAGGTAGAGAAATTGTTGCTGCAAAGTCCTTTGCAAAAAAATTAGGATTAAAAAAACACAAAATTATTGATATTAGTTTCATGAAGGATTTGTATGGTAAATCAAATGCATTGACTAGTGGGAAAAAAAAGATACCAAGTAAATTTGATTATTCTATTGTAGTTCCAATCAGAAATGCTGTTTTTCTTTCTATAGCATCTGCATGGGCTTATACTTTAAATGCACAATTAGTAGCCTATGGAGCACATACTGGAGATAAGAATTATCCAGATTGTAGACCAAATTTTGCAAAAAAATTAGAATCTTCCTTTAATCAAGGTGAAATTGATGGAATTGCTTCTGGTTTAAGGAAAAAAATCGAAATTTGGTCTCCATACAAAGAAGGTCTATCAAAAAGTGATTTGCTAAAATCAGGTTACAAAACTATTGGTGATTCTATTTTCAAAACCTGGAGTTGTTATTCCAGTGGCAAATTTCATTGTGGTAATTGCGAATCTTGTAATAATAGAAAAATTGCATTTGAAGAATCAGGAATAAAAGACAAAACAAAGTATAATAAGTGAATTTAGTAACGATTTTGAAGGATTTTCTTTTTTAGTACAAGACCACGAATAATGATGTACCATATTAGGAAACATGCGCCAAATGTTCCTGTTAATATCCAATTTCCTAATTCTGGTGTTACGTCAAAAGATTCTGCCACCTTGAAAGAAATTGCAAAGGAAATTACAATTACAATTACTGCTTCAATTGCATACCAAATCCAATGCGGAAATGATTCTTTTGGTATATGGATATTATCATGAGCTACCATAGGAGCTGTTAAAAATGATGATTATTTAATTTTTGAGATCTTAAAATGATGATTGGGCCGGGTGTTTCCTTATCATTGCCATGATACTTTCCTTTTCTTCCTTGTTTTCAAAAATTCCTCTATAGGCAGAAGACGTTAAAGTAGCATCATTTCTTACTCCTCTCATACGCATACACAAATGTTCAGCATCTGCAACTACTACTACCCCTTTTACTCCCTGAGCAAATAACTCATCAGCTATGTTTTTTGTTAGTCGTTCCTGAATTTGAAGTCTTTTTGAATATTTTTCAACTAATCTGACTAATTTGGATATTCCAAAAACCCTTCCATTTGGAGAGTAAGCAATATGGATTTTTCCAAAAAATGGTAACATATGGTGCTCACACATGGAATAAAATTGAATATCTCTAGCAACAACAGTATCAGAATCTTCTGAAAACTGGACCGATAATTCAGAGTCAGACTCATAACCACCAAAAATTTCTCTATACATTTGACCTATTCTTTCTGGAGTATCTTTTAGTCCCTCACGTGTAGGATCTTCTCCAATTTCGATAATTAGTTCCCTGACAAGCTTTTTTACGCGTTCTTGATCCATTGGATGATCTCAAAGAATTTTTCTAGTATTTGAACCTAATCAGGTTTTTTAATTGGTGGTAATTTTATGGGGCGCCTATAAACTTGTGCAATTGAGGGACCACTTTTACTTCATTGTAAAATGGATATACAACATCATACATTTTTAGCAGTAAATCTAAGGAGGGTTCTGCAATTCCATAGGTTGGTTGTATAACAAACCCATCAATTTGATTCTTTGAAATGGAATTAAAAATATTTGTAACTAAATCTCCAAAATCATTTAGGTTTGTTTTAGAGCTTACAACTATTTTGATATAAGTAATTTTTTTGGAAGATATGGAGGATTTAAGACAATCCATTGTGTTTGCGATTAATTTTTCATAGTGTTTAGAATCGACAAACTCAGAATCCTTAGTTTTAAATTCAATTTTCACAATGTCAATAAAAGGTAGAATATAATCAAACTTCTTAGAGTCAAAGCAAGACGATTCAAGATATGTAGGGATTTTTTTATTTTTTACATGTTTAGCTAATTCCGCCACAGCTTGATATTGTACTAAGGGATCTCCACCTGTAAAATTAACTTTGTATGTCTGATTTTTTAGGTTTGAGTCAATTAGCTTACATGCTTCATCTAGTGCGTATTCTGTACCAGAATCAAGTGGTAGGGATTCTTTAGTATCACAATAAAAACAGGTAAAAGGGCAACCTGCCAATCTAACAAATAGAGTTTTTGTGCCATAAAGGATTCCTTCTCCCTCTACTGATGTAAAAATTTCAAATAATCTAACTTTCAAGTAATAGTGGTATTTTTTTTCATTATTTATTCAATGAGTTTTTGTTAGTGCATTACCGGTTCTTTTGCATAGAATAATCCGGATATGAAAAATACAACACCTAAAATTCCTATGAGGCTGCCTACAAATTCAACTGTACTTTGCATTTCAACTTCCAATGGAGCCCAAAGCCATGCCATTAATGCTCCAACTACGATCATTGGAATTCCTACGCCAAACGTGATTTGCTTAGAAGCCATGCTCAATGCTGTTTGGAAAATGTATATGAAGTTTATGATAAATTATGACTGGATTTGAATCTGTTCAAGATTTGATGATATGGATCTTAGTAATTTATTTGCCTCTTCAAATTCACTCTTTGAAATACTGGTTTTAATTGCCTGAAGAGATTCTTTTAATTCTTGAAGACTATTTTCATCTAATTCTGTTGAGATAGAATCCAAAGTTTTTTCAATTTGACTAACTCTTAATTCTAGAAGTTTATTTTCGGTAAGTTCAAATTGTTGTTGAAGAATCATGATGTTTCGAACCTCTTGTATTACTTGAGAGGGCGTAGATGCTACAGAAAGATTTTCTCTGGCAGCCTCGAATTTTTGAATAATTTCTTGAGATACTCCTGTACTTTGAGAGTATTCAATTAATCTGTCAATTTGTTTAAGATATTTTTGAGCAAATACTTGAGAACGAGACAGTTCTTTTTGTGAGGCCTCTTCACGAAGTTCTGCATTAATTTCAATTATGGTTTTTTTAATTTCATGAATTGTTTGTGAGGCCTGAGTAAACTGGTTATTTTGAATTTGGTTTTTGGAAGTAATGAATAACCCATCTAGATAATCAAAGTTTATTGTGGAGTTATGATTCCTAGCAATATTCTTTAAATTATTGACATAACTGTATAATCTTAGTAGATCATTTGAAGGATTTGGTATAGATTTACTTGCAGCTTGACTTTGTGTGGGTTGAGCTGATAATTGATGAGAAACTTCACTGAAAATTTTCATTGCTGCTAGAAAATCTTCTCTAGCAGTGGTATAATCATTATTTGAGAGAGATGTTTCTAATGAAGAAACTTTGTTTTTACCTTCCTGAAATAGTTCTTTTACTGCTATAGGAGATTCATTCGTAATTTGCTTTTGAATTTGATCTTGAGCTCGTTTAGCAATTTTGACTAATATTTCAGGATTTTCTTGGGCGGATGCGGGATTTGTGATGCCCCCTACTGCTAAACTTGCCACTAAAATAAGTAATCCTAAAATTTTAATTGATTTCATTCTTCCTCCTCCACATCTTCTCTAAGTGTAACAAGATTTTGCATGTCTTTTTTGGTAATTGTGATTACATCAAGTCGTTCTAATCGTTTTACGGCTCTCCACATAGTTGTTCTTGGTTGAAGGAATTTTTTTCTCAATTCACTTTCAAAAGCTTGCCCACCGTTTTCAGAGAGAAATCTAACGATTTTTTTATCATCTTCTCGCATGTCGGGTCTATAATCAAAGATTTTTTGTGGATCCGCGGATTTTTCTTCTATTGGTTTTTCATGCACAATTTCTTTTTGAACGGTTGAGGATGTTTTTGCTCTGTTTTTCTTTATGATGACTGATGCTCCAGTTATTCCGGCAGCTGCAATTGTTCCAACAATAATTGGTACAACATAATCCTCCGAAGGGGAAGGGGTGGTTGTTGGAGGTTTATCAACAGGTATAGTTGGTGTGCCAAGAATGTAATTAATCTCAGTAGGCCCACTAGATAATTCTAATTTTGTTTGCTCCTCTAGAATCTCCATATTCTTAGGGATGGTACTCATTCCAACAATGATGGAACTAGAGGGCATAAGCAAGGTATAATCTGAAGGAGAATCAAACGAGAAAGTCCAAACTCTTCCTTCTTTTGAAATTAAATCATGAATATCATAATCAACAGTAATGCTGGAGGACCCAAAAGTATCGATAACAGCTTTATCTTCTATAACTTCACTTGTAAGTAAAAATCCATCTGCGCCTACTGCAACGAAATTATCAACTGATGGACCGAACAAGTCGATCTCATAGTCAGGAGAAAATGTATCTATATCAATTTGAGTAGAAATATGTGTGGAACCATCTGTATACATGGTTAATTCTAGGGTTCTAGTAGAGCTGAATGAGGTCTGGAGTGGTATCCCAATGGCCATAACTAGCAGGCCGGCAAGTACAAGTGGCATCCTAATCATTGTATTGACGATACCTTCAGTCCTTACAAAAAGCATTCCATCATCTACGAGAGGTTCATTCCTATGGATTGGCACGATTTCGGGGTTCAATGGCTAATACCTTAAATTCATGCTTTCTACGAGTCCCTGAAATCTCTTAAATTCCTGGAAAAATTGAAGTCCTTTCTCAGTTATCAAAAAGACTCGATTTCTATCGTTTTTGACGGACTCGACTAAGCCAGCTTCTACCAATTTCTCACACTTGTCTAGTACTGCATAGTGAGAAAGGTTGGCTTTGCGAGATATTGCAGATATAATGATTCCATCACGTCCACCATTTGCGGTAACGTCTAGGATATCACCCATTATGCCCATTTCGGACCTGTATTGTTGTTTTGACATGTCAAAGTATAGTATTGGTTTGTTTATGAGGAATATTTTGAAACTTCAAAGCGGAACACAAAGCGGAACACCAATTTCATCTAAAAAAAGGATGGATTTTTGAGATTTTTGATGCGGGAAGAAAATTCAGCATATTTTTTGTGCCTATATTTTCGATACAAAATTTAGAAAGTTTTTCAAAAATTTAGAAAATTGATTTTTTGAAAAAATCTTGAAAAGTTTAGATTTTTTCCTTGATTTTGTTGGTTTTTTGTATATAAGGAACAGTGCGTTTCACTTCTATTCCCATACTTTTAGCCTAGATATCATTCGATAATGAAAAAATCTAATAAAAAATATCCAAAATAGAAAATTATTGTCATTGTTTTCATCAGGATCATCTGAATGAAACTATTCTCATGAGGAAAATGGGAAAAACATAGAGAAAAATTTAGATATAAAAAATTTAAAAACCTTCCAATTTTCAAAAAAATGGATATTTGGTTATTTTAAACTGAAAAAATCATTCATTGGGTCAGTTTTGAGAATACATAATAACTTTTTATTCCATTTTTATAATAAAATTATAAATTGTTTGACAAGTTCAAGAAGCAAGATGAAGGTGGAGAGATGGTAGCAGAAAAAACCAGTGAGGAGCCAACAGTAAATGAGGAGCCAAAAGTAGAAAGTTTTTCTGAAAAATCAAGTGAAATTGGGATTGGAGATCTTATGAATAAACGTGCCCAATTAGATGAAGCAATTGATTATGTAGGTCTAATGATAAAGAATTTGAAGGATAAACGAACTGGTTTAGAAAAAGATATTGAAGAAGAATCAGTTGATATAAAGAATCTCAAAGAAAAATTAGAAAAAGTTAGTGCCTATATTGATGAAGAAAACCAAGGAATTAAGGAATTAGCTCGTAAGAGACAAGAAGTTGAAAATGAAGCCGATGAGGTGGGATCTCTGATTAATAGTTTGAAGGATAAATTATCTGGTATTGATAGAATTGTGGATAATGAAGGAGACAGAGTTAGGAAAATTAAAGAATCAAGGGAATCATTAGAATCCTAATTTTGAAAATTAAATTTTAATAAAATTTTGATGTTGAAGTTGTTGTTGAACTAGTTGAGGTTGGTACTGATGGAAACATATCGCCCGTAGAATTTTCGGCAACTGCTGCAGCTTCTTGGAGGATTTTGTCTGATTCTATATTTGTTGTTTCGTCAATTCCAAAGGCACCATCTCCAGCGAAACTTTCAGTCATAAATCCACCCAACATATCTGCCATTTGGCCAATTTCTTGCTCTGCACCAGGCATTATCTTTCCTAGAGAGGATTTAAGATTCTTCATCAATCCCATGGTTGGCATTATTGTCATTACAGTATCGCCAATGTCATTTGTTGTAGTTAATCTCAATTCTATTCTTTCTAGAGCAATTCTTGCATTGCTTAAAATTTTTGTTACTTTTCTAACTTCTGCTAATTCATTAGATAGTACTTTACTTGTTTGAGCATCATGTTTTTGGGTTGCCTCTACAATTCGTTGAAATAGTTTGCCATCTCTTTCTTGTAATTTAGTTAACATATGATCTAATTTTGTAATCTGTAGCCTAAGTTTTTTAATTGCAGTTTGAACTCTTGGTTTAAGTGGACCTTTTGGTTTGATTACATCATTGATTTTCTCAGAAATGCTTGGTTGTGGCTGTTTAGTCCATTTATCCTTAAGTTGTGTCAATGGTATTAATTTTAAAATTTATACTTAATTTCCGGTGTAAAGATTGCTTCACAGTAAACCAAATTTCACTTACTAAATTTAGTCAGAAATATCTATTCAAAGTTATCTAGGCACAATTAGGAATTTATTTTTGTTATTGTGTGTCATTTTATTCAAATGAAGAAAAAAATTCTAATTATTCCTGTTGTGATTATAATAATCAGTATTTTCGTTATTTCTCAGCCTGATAGTTCTGAGAGTAAAAATCAAAAAAAATTTCATGTGACTCTTGCCGATCCTGACCAATATAATGAAGGAGTGTACTCTAGTAAATTTGAGTTAGATAAAGGAGGAGATTATTCTTTCAGATTTGTTCCAAATGGAGATAGCCCTCAGATTTTATCGATAAAGTTGGAAGGAGATGAATTTCAATTTAGTGAGGATTTCAAGTTAAATGGTACATTGCATGAGACGGGAATTTCTGAGTATTATACTTGGGATTATGAAGGAAGAAAAGTGATTAATGTTCCATCTTCACAGGAAATTTTCATTCAGATTAATCCTAATGGAAATGTTATGGGAAGTGTATCAGTTGATATTATTGAAAACTAAAAGGCGTGCCCCACTTTTTGCAGAACTATGAGAGATTTCCTCTCGTGGTCAGGTCTTTGAAAGCCTGATTGCCTTTTTCGTTCTGCTGGGCCACGCTACTTTAGTCGATAGGAATAATGTCCTTCAACATTGTTTCATATAGTTATTTTAACTATTTATCATTTAAAAAAAATATTTGTAAATTTTTATAATTTTTTTAAAATTTTCAAAACGAATGATTGATTCTATATTTAATAAATTTTTGAACTGATTTCTTAGGTTGAGTGATGGAAATGGATTTGGGTAAATATTCAATAAAAAATAAAAATCACAAGAACGGATAATCAAATAGATTCCTTCAAAGATCAGATAAGTGACTAATTCATACAAAAATTTTGAAGAGGTATAAATTACGAAATTTTAGGATGTATTTATTGAGATTAAAAGGAAAAGTTGCAATAGTTACTGGTGGAAGTAGGGGCATAGGATTTGAAACTGCCAAAATTTTTTCAGAAAATGGGGCAACTGTTGTAATTACTTCAAAAAATGTAAAACAATTAGAAAATGCTTCGAATCAACTTACTAATGTTTATCCAATTTCGGCAGATATTACAAAAGAAGAAGAAGTTAAGACGGTTGTAGAAAAAACCATAGAAAAATTTGGGAGGCTAGATATTTTGGTTAATAATGCAGGGATCTTTCCTAAAATTAAACAATTACATGAAATATCAGATTTGGAATGGAATGAAGTTCTAAATGTGAATTTAAACGGACAGTTTAGATTTACCAAGTTTTCAATACCCTTCTTGCAAAAATCTTCAGGTACAATTGTTAATGTTTCATCTGATGCAGGATTAAAAGCATATGAAGGATTTAATGCTGATGCGTATTCAGCTTCCAAGGCAGCATTAATTGTGTTAACAAAGTGTTGGTCATTGGAGTATGCAAAAGATAGAATTCGTGTTAATTGTGTTTGTCCTGGAGTAGTCAATACTGATATGACTAAACCTTTTTTGAAAACAGAAAAAGATAGAGAATTTATGGATAATGATCATCCAATAGGACGGATAGGAACACCAAGAGATGTTGCAAAATCAATTTTATTTTTAGCTTCTGAAGATTCCTCTTGGACTACAGGGGCAATTCTTGCCGTAGATGGGGGCCAATCTACAAAATAAATTCACATGAGTTTAATATTCCCTAAATTGTATTAGATTTAATGGTTGACAGGAAAAAGAAGGCAAAATTAATTATTTTACTAGGAGTGATTTGGGTAGTTGTTACTTTGCCCCTTCCATGGATAATTAACAATCCAGAAGTTTCAGATTCTCAACTAAATACGATATTGTCAATCATAGGTATTTTGTCAATTCCCTTTATCATGCTAGGAGTTGCATGGACCTTAAAACCCGAACTTACAACCTAGGTAATAATATTGAATAGTATTCCAATTTCAAATAAATTTCCCGAGCTTGAGTTAGCATTACAGGCAGTAAGCGAGGCTGGTAAAGCAATACTGGAAATCTATGGAGAAAATTATAAAACTTCCACCAAACATGATGATTCTCCAATTACAGAGGCAGATGTAAAAAGTAATGAAATAATCAAAAGTATTCTATCTAAAACTCCTCATCATATTTTATCTGAAGAAGATAAAGACGATAAAAGTAGATTAACAAAAGAAATGATTTGGATTGTAGATCCTCTAGACGGAACATCAGATTTTATTGATAAAACTGGAGAATTTACTGTTATGATAGCTCTGGTTAGAAATCAAAAACCAATATTAGGTGTAATCGGATGGCCAACAGAAAAAACTATCTTTGCTGCTCAAAAGGATGGTGGAGCTTTTAGATACTCGAATGGAGAATGGAGGAAAATTTCAGTAACTGATGTTTCCGAATTATCAAAATGTAGAGCAGTAGGTTCAAGACATCATCTCTCAGATAAAGAAAAATCATTTATAGAAAAGTTAGGAATTGAAGATTTTACAAGTATTGGAAGTTCATTGAAGGTTGGAAAAATTAGTTCGGGTGAGGCTGAGGCATACATCACAACTACAAATAAAATGAAAGAATGGGATTCTGCTGCTTCTTATTGTATCATTACAGAGGCCGGAGGAAAAATGACAGACATGTTAGGTAATGATATTACTTACAATAATGAAGTAGTACATCATCAAAATGGAATTTTGGTGACCAATGGTCTGATTCATAATAAAATATTGGAAGAATTTAAAAAATTAAATTAGATTTCTTCCTTTGAGAAATTCTTTAACTTTATTGGCACTTTCTGATAATGGTTCATTTTCGGTGTCAACAACTAGATCTGCTTTTTCAGGTGCTTCATAAGGATCATCAATTCCAGTAAATCCCTTAATCTCACCCTTTCTTGCTTTGGCATACATACCTTTGACATCCCTTTCTTCACATTTTGCAAGTGAGCATTTTACATAACACTCTGCAAATTGGTCACCTGCATCAATAATTTCTCGTGCTTTCTGTCTATTTTCCAGATATGGAGAAACCA
>JASFUC010000032.1:0-11310 GCA_050050475.1 Nitrosopumilaceae archaeon | reverse complement strand
ATAATTTATTTCCGCATTTTGTGCAGAATTTTGCATTTGGTCTTAGTGGAGAACCACAAGAGGAACAACTATTTTCGCTAGGTGTTTGTCTTGGCATAAGAGCAGGATCAGGTGTTGGTAGCGTTCCAGGTTCACCGAATCCTTGTTGTGCAGAAACAATTCCAGGAGGACCTCCTACCGGGTTATCTGCTGTTCCAGCTCTTGGTGGTTGTTGCATCCCCATTCCTCCTGCCATTCCAGGAGCGCCCATTCCTGGCATAAGTCCAGGTGATTGTGTATTTCCAGAACCTGATTTTAGCGATTTTCTTATTTCAAACATTACTTTGATTGCCAAAAATTCCAAAGCAGAATAGGCTACAACATAGTCCCCTAATCTCTGAAAAAATTCCTTATCTCCAATTTTTCCTTGTTTGTACATGTTGTTCGTATCAAGAAATGACTCATAGTAGCCTTGAGATTCTTGAAAAAGACTATCTAATTTATCAAAAAGCATGTTAAGTGTGTCTACTTCACCAAATGACATACCACAACTTCTTTGATGGAATATTAATTACTTTAGGATCCAAAAAATACGAAATTTATTCCTAAATTCAATATTTGGACATAAATGTAAAATAGACATTTCCCAGCCGTGAGCATTACAAAGTTTTTATTTATTGTATTTTCAAGTGTTGTTTGATTTTAGATACATCCTCACCTATCATTGCTATTTGACTACTAAGAGCCCATACAGAATTACGTGCTTGCATGTTTTGATTATTCAGATACTTTACAAGTGTTAATGTAAATTCAGGATTCTTTGTTTTTTCAAGATACACGATTATTTCTTGAATTAATTGGGGTGGTAGTCCCTGATCAAGTTTTTCTATCAAGGTTTTGCATTCCTCATCATTCTCAATTGTCATAATCCACCATACCATACATTGTATTTAGTTATTCATTCAAATCATTTGAAAAATTAAATTATGATGTATTAAAAAATTCCACAATCCAATTTTATAGTAGCCTAGCTAGCATTAGAACCATTGAGATATTTGCCCAAATGGCTACACTAAACCCAGCTAACTTTAGGTTATGTACTACTCTCATCGCCCACAATATTTTTGCATAAATTCCTAATAAGCATTAATGTGTGTTAGATCTTTTTTGATACAAATTCTAAAACAAAAATAAAAAACATGTGATTAGGCTTGAAGGGCTCTATCAATCATATTTTTGTAGGATTCCTTAGATGCTGCTCCTACTTGCTGGCTTACGATTTCACCTTTGTTTAGAAGAATCAGGGTCGGAATGCTAAAGACATTATATTTTGAGGCCAGATCATTTGCTTCGTCTACATTGACTTTAACAAATTTTACTTTACCCTCGTAATCGCTTGCCAATTCTTCAACAACAGGGCTAACCATTCTACATGGGCCACACCATTCGGCCCAAAAGTCCACAAAGACAGGAATATCTGAATTTACTACATCTATTTCCCATGACTTTGCATCTGAAACTTGTGTTACTCCCATTCTACGTATATTGTATCGTAGACACCTAAAAACGTTCACCAAAATTAATACCGAATCGATGGATAAAATTTTTGATTAATCAAATTTTGATATATACTTAAATGACGTTTTGAAGAATCTGAGACATGAGTTCCGAACTTAGGCTTAAAAAATTAAGAGGTTCAGGAGGCTATGTTATGGCAACCATTAATGATGAACAGCAGATGAAGGGAAACCTAGGTGGACCAGATTTATTCTTAGCACCAATTGGAAGATTAGAATCAGAAATTATTACCAAACATTTTTGCAATACCTGTGAAAAAGAGTTTGAAGGTCCACCAAAAATTGAATTTGAAAATCCCAACGAAGAAGTTGCAGAGAACTTAATTCTAGCAGAAAAGGGACAATACATTTGTAATAATTGCAATTCGACTATAGCAGAATATCGAGAATTTAAGAAACAAGACGAAATAAAAGAAATTGGAGAGGCAAAGCCAATAGAACAAGTCGCACAAACTACACCTGAACAAGTACCTGAAGAGCAACCTTCAGTCACACCACAAACTAAGCAAGAGCCTACCCAGGTTACCGCCCAACAAACAACGGAGCCAGCATCTGCAGGATCGGTTAGCTCAATTGAGGGATTAACGGTATATGATGAGAATGCAAAAAAAATCGGAACAGCACGACAAGTGGGAGTTGATTCAAACCAAACTGTGGTTCTATTAATTACAAAAAATGATGGTACTGAGGGAAGTGTTCCATGGAACAGTGTAGGAAAAGTAGGAGATGTTATCCTTTTAGGAAATGTATCTGTGCCAAAGGCAAGTGAGCCTGGAAAATGTCCCAGTTGCAGCTTTGTAAACAATGAAGGCTCAAAGTTTTGTGAAGAGTGCGGAACCAAACTACAATAATTTTAAAGTGAATTGAATTAATGGTAAAAAATGTGTGGAAATAATTGACTAAAAAAAGCATTTCAAAGGGAGTAATTAAGGATATAATAATCGTAGCTTTGGGAGTAATTATTATTTGGGTAGGATTACAAGTTGCTTTTGGGACTCAAAATCCATTTTATGTTGTTGCCAGTGGAAGCATGATTCCAGAATTACAAGTGTATGATGTGTTAATTGTACAAGGACATGTAGATTTTGAAGACATTAAGGTTGGAGACATTATTGTGTTTGATAGACCCTCAGGTCATGACAGAGTAATAGTCCACAGAGTAGCATCGATAATTGATGACAATCCCAAAACAATCCGAACCAAGGGAGACAATAATGTAGCATCAATTCCAGGAACTGATTTTCCAATTACGGAGAAAGAATACATCGGTAAAGTAGAATACAAGATCCCTCAAATTGGATATGTAACCCAAGTTTTGAAACCTCCCACCAACTATATTCTCATTGTTTTGGTAATTGGAGTTATGATTGTAAAGGAAATCATTAAACGACGAAATGTAAAGGAGCTTGTTTTAACGGATCCGTTAAAAACAAAGGATCCCGATAAATTAGAAGATTATTCAGATCTTGAAACTCTAGAAAAAGATTCTGCATATTCGGAAAATCCAGACGCAAATTTATCAAAAAAAGAGCCTGATGAGTTGAATAATTCAAAAGACAGTGATTCAAAATCTTCGAAAGCAAAGGACTAGAAAACTTTAGGTAATTTTCCAATTAATCCGTTGTAACTTCTTGCTAGCTGACCATTTCCGCTTCTGTAATTTTTAAATTTACGATTGTTTAAAAAAAGTTAATAATTGTAATTAATGTAAAGTGTTTAGCGGATAGCCCTTATCAATTTTGAAGAGAATATTGTAGCATGAGAGGTAAATCCAATGAATGAGGATTTTGCAGAATATACAAAATGCCTATCATGTAATCAAGCACTGCTTTACTGCGATTGTAATTGTCCATATTGTGGAAAAAGGGAAGAATGCAAGTGTGAATTAAGTTCTATACGATAGGAAACTGCAAAAAATATTTTGAATGAAAAGCTGAGGTTTCTAATTTAGAGAATCTTTAGTTTTGAACACACGCTTAAAGTAATCTGATTGTTCCTTTGGCTCTTCTAGATCATTGTTAATTCCTGCTAGTTTTTTGGCTAGATTCTTTTTGTATCCAAGTTGCATTTGCCTTTGAATTTGTATTCTTTGAGCTTGGGGAGATCCTGCCCCATGCATGGACTCTGTAAGATAGCCTACTGCATTTCTTCCAAGTGTCATGTTCTCTATTAATCTTAGAATTCTCATACGATTTTCAACGTCTACACCTTTCCTTCCTGCAAGGTATTTTTTGAGTAATGGTCCTGCTTCGGGATGCCTAAAGTCTTTTTCAGATGGCAATGTTACTACCAGACCTCCTGCAATGTCTTGAGCTAGTCTGCTGATTTCATATGGGAATCGTGTAACATTATGTTTGCATACTTGGGCAAGCATATCATCATTAAGAAAAACACCTGATTTCATTTGGTGTCCTTGATGGGAAGAGGCGATGCCTGCTGCAAAGATTGTTTCATTGAGGTGAGTCATTTCAATAATTTTATCTTTAATGTGGGATACTTTGGGCACTCCATTGTAATCAGCAATTGCAGCAGCTGCGCCAATTAGGACATCGCCGAGTCCTGTTTTGCAGACATAGCTCCGTCTATGATAACAAGTAAAACGCTCTACGAGCATGGATGCAAATTCGAATTCACCATTCATGAAAACTTTATCCCATGGGATAAAGACTCTATCCAAAACCATTAGGGCCTCTTGGCCACCATATTTGGCATTTCCATCATCAATATCCCCTTCTTCCATGCTTCTAGTATCACAAGATTGTCTGCCGTAAATGTAAGTGACACCCTTTGCATCTGCAGGAATTGCTCCAACTATTGCCCATGCCTTATCATTCTCTGTTAGTCTTATTGTTGGCATTAAGATAATCCAATGGGAGTTTATACATCCTGTTTGGTGAGCTTTTGCTCCTGAAACATAGACACCGTTTTCATCTTGGTCTACAATCCTGGTAAACAAGTCGGGATCTTCTTGTTCTGCAGGTCCTTTGCTTCGGTCACCCTTAGGGTCAGTCATTGCACCGCCAATTACAAGATTTTCTCTTTGTACCATTTTTACAAATTCTAAAAATCTTTTGTGGTATTCAGTTCCATGTTTTTCATCAATTTCAAAGGTCGTGGAATGCAACGAATTCAGGGCATCCATTCCAACACATCTTTGAAAACAAGTTCCGGTATTCTGACCAAGTTTTCTTTGCATCTTATTTTGTAAAACTAGGTCTTGTGCACTCTCTGCAATGTGTAAGAATCTGTTTACCTGTAATCCGGTAATTGATGATTGAGCAGAAGCAAGTTCTTCCTCTCTTACTGCAAGGTCATATGTTTCTGCAACTGCATTAATTGATGGCCTAATCATAGGATGATCAACTGGTTCTTTTACTAACTCTCCAAAAAGGTAAATTTTCAAATCTCTATTCCTAAGACTCTCGATATATTCTTCTCCTGTTCTTATAGTCTTAAAACTCTCTACATTTGCCATAATGACATTTCCTCTAACTTGTATAAATATTCTAGATCAGTATTTAAAAAAAGTCAGGAACAAAATCGATCAAAGTCCTATTCGAACATCTAAAATTTTACAGCCCTTGCCTTTTTCCATAACTAAGACTGGATTCATATCTAATTCTTTGATTTCCTTAAAGTCAGTAACTAATTGGGATAATCGTTGTATGCATTCTGATAATTTCACAATGTCTGATGGCTTTTCACCTCTTACCCCTTGTAGAAGTTTTTGTGTTTTTATTTCAGATATCATATCATCTGCCTCCTTGTTTGTAACCGGTGCAAGCTTGAAGGTCACGTCCTTGAGAACTTCTACATAGATTCCTCCCATTCCAAGCATAATGACTGGTCCAAATCCTGGTTCTAGTTTAGAACCTATAATCATCTCTTTTCCTCCCTTTACCATTTCAACAATTAAAACACCTTTAATCTCGGCTTCCTTGTTGTATTTTTTGGCATTTTTGATTATTTTTTTGAATGCATCTTTGACTTCTCTGTCATTTGTTAGATTTACTTTAACTCCACCAGCATCAGATTTGTGAATTATTTGGGGAGATGCGATTTTCATAACAACCGGATAACCTATTTTGTTTGCAATTTTTACAGCATCATTTTCATTTTTTGCAAGAGCACTCGTTGGTAAAGGAAGGCCATATGCTTTGAGTACCTGCTGACCTTCTTCTTCAAGAAGGTTTGGTCGCTTTTCTTTTTTGACTTTATCAAATATCTTTTTTGCCGTTGCTTTGTTTACTTTGAATTTAGTAATTTTTCCTTCCTTGGTATTTACCCAGATTGCAAACTTTATCATTGCAGCAAGAGTTCGAATTGCTCCTTCAGCATATGTATAGTAGGGAACATCTCCTTTGGCTAAAATTTCTCGATTTGTAATACCTTCATCAAGTCCCATTAAACTTGCCAACATTGTTTTTTTGTATTTTTTCGACATTGAGACAATTACTTCGGCGAGCTTGTCATAATTTAGGGTTCCAGAGGGGGTACACATGGAGATTACAGAACCTACTTTGGGATGTTTAAGGACTCTATCCAAAACATTACGGAATCTGTTAAAATCAGCATCGCCTACGATATCAACCGGATTGCGAGAGCTTCCCCAAGGTGGAATTACTTCATCAATCTTTGGGCGAATACTATCAATTTTTGCCATTCTAATTCCTAGTTTAGAACATGCATCAGTGGAAATAATTGCAGGTCCGCCTGCGTTTGATACAATAACTAAACCCCCTGATGTTGGAAGTGGTTGTTTTGAAAATGCTGTTGCATAATCAAATAATTCTTCCATAGTATCTACTCTAATGGCTCCAGATTGTTTAAGAAGTGCATCGTAAATTTCATCGGAACCCATCAATGCACCAGTGTGTGACATTGCAGCCTTTGCACCTTCGGGGCTTCGTCCGGATTTTAGAACTAAAACAGGTTTCTTTAGTTTTTTAGTAATATTTTTACAAACTTTAAGGAATTCTTGACCGTTTCCCATGTCCTCAAGATACATGACAATAACTTTGGTTTGCTTATGGTCTGCTAGCATCTTTAGCACATCAACTTCGCTCATTTGTGCCTTGTTTCCCATACTGATAACAGCTGAGAATCCAATTCCTTGTGCACTAGCATCTTCAACTAAAGCTGCACAAATAGCTCCGCTTTGAGAAACAAGTGCGATTTTTCCAGACTTTGGTGTTACCTTCAAAAACGTAGAATTCATCATTGTTTTTGGATCTAAATTCATTATGCCAAGACAATTTGGCCCAATGATTTGGATTTTGTATTTTTTAGCAATATCTTTAAGTTGTTGCTCTCTTTTTGCGCCTTCTTCATCTACCTCTTTGAATCCAGCAGTTATGATTATGACACCTTTGACTTTTTTCTTTCCACATTCTTCTAATACATCAGCCACCAAGGTATTTTTAATTACAATTACCGCAAGATCTACTGTCTTTGGAATGTCTAAGACAGTTTTGTAGGCTTTTTTGTAAAAAACAGTTTCTCTTGTAGGACTTACAGGATAGACAGTTCCTGTAAAACCATTCATAATATTAGATGTAATTGTGCTTCCAACACTTCCTCGCTTGTCAGAGGCACCAATAATAGCTATAGATTTTGGAGATAAGAAAACAGATCCGGCCACTTTCTTGAAGTTAAAGATTTTCTATAATAAAGTTATTCATAGGAATTTCTGATCTTTATTTAGCTGCCCAACATCTTTCCTGCAAGATTTTCTTTTCTTGGAACCCAAGTTAATGTGAGTTTTGAGAATTTTCCAATAATACTCCAAGCTTCTTGTGCCAATTCACGCAGCTGCCCATTATTTATTGCATATTCATGATTTAGTTGGGATATTGTATTTTTTGAATCACTAAAGATTGTAATTTCTTGATCGGATTCTACAAATTTTTTTAATGCTGTAATGATTGCAAGGTATTCGGCTTGGTTGTTCGTCAAATTTGGTTTTTTTTCATAAAAAGAATCTCCAGTTTCTTTAACAAAATATCCATAACCACTATTTTCTCCTCCAGATCCGTCCACATAGACGCTAATTGACATCTTTGTACAACCTCGTAATCTTTACACTCAAGTTAATCACTATCATGTAGATAACAGTGGATATAACTTGTGATATAATTGATGCCAAATAAGGATCGTAGTTTATTGATAAAAAATAATATTGCAAAATCCACCTAGCAATTGTATATACAATTTCTGAAATCCCTAATGATGTTATTATCTTAATTAGATCATGTCGAAGTCTTTGATTGTCTGTTTTTCCAGATGGCAGCAGGTATTTTTTTCTGTTATCGTAATAATGAAGACCTCCAAACGTAGAAAAATAAAATACATAATCGAAGATTAAGGTGTATGTGGTGTTAAGATAATCTTCTTGCCCCTCTAAACTTTGAGCAATAATGGCCGAAAAAGCAATCGAAACTGCAAAAGCAATTAGAATATTTTTGTTTAGTTTAAGATATTCTTGCAATACTATCTATCTGTATATCAATTACAATTAAACTAAGACTAGTCCAATGTAATTTTCAAGAATATTAGTAATCCAACTAGCTCGGCTATTCCAACTCCAAGCATGTATGGGAAAATTTCATGAGAGAATAGCTGGTCCATTGAAAAATATGCCAATCCACCGATAATGTTGTGCAAAAACAGCATGCTTGTAACCACAATCATCCCTAAAGGAAGCTGAGCCTTTGTTTTGCCATACATTTTTCCAAAAATGCAAATTAGTACTCCCAGTACTGCCATATTGGCAATTGATACAACAGATAGTACAAGAGAAGTAGTTTCCATTTAGAGAGAAAAACCTCCTGAGCGTTTATTTACTTTTGTCCAATTTTGTTGCAATTTCCTCAAAGGTCTCCATATTTACTTCCAAGTATGTAGAGATGAAATAGGTAACTCCATATTTTTCTCCCATCTTGGTAATCAAATTATTTTTTTCAAGAATCTTAATGTGATGCTGAATTGCCTTATAGTCTAATCCAAGGGCTTTTGCGAGTTGATTTGTGTTTAACGGATTTTCTTTTAATGTAGAGATAATTCTAAGTCGATTTAATCCTCCTCGTGAACCTGCAAAAATAAACCATAGGAGTCTTTTTGCGTCAGGATCATTTGCCATTAGTCATCAGACTCATGATGTTTTACACTAAAAGGTATTGTGAGGAAAATTAACAATCCTACTAGAAAGTATAAAATACATAAACAGACTAATTTGTGTGAATTAATCCCATGATGTTAAACTACGATGCACCATTATACAGACCTCCCTCAGAAGCAAGATCATTAATCTTTCAAGTCACATTGGGTTGCTCTTTTAACGAATGTTCGTTTTGTGACATGTATAGATCAAAACAATATTCGGAGAGGCCGTGGGAGGAAATAAAATTAGAAATTGACTTGATGGCAAAACAGATGCCTGATACTGCAAGAGTTTTTTTGGCTGATGGGGATGCATTGAATCTTGATGCAGATTACATGGTAAAAATTGTAAAATACATTTATGAAAAATTTCCAAATCTTGAAAGAATTTCTTGTTATGCGATGCCTATGAATATTCTCAAGAAGACGCCCGAGGAGCTAAAAAAAATGCATGATGCCGGTCTCAATATGCTTTATTTAGGAATTGAAAGTGGGTCGGATATTGTTTTGAAAAAAGTTACAAAGGGCGCTACATCAAAGACCATAATCAAATCAGTAAATAAAGCAAAAGATGCAGGATATGTTATGTCATGTATGGTAATTTTGGGGCTAGGAGGAAAAAAATATTCCAAGGAACATGTTAAGGGAACAGTCGAGGTAATTAGCGCTTGTTCTCCTCAATATGTTGGAGCCCTTACTCTTTATTTAGAAAATGGGATAAAGGATGAATTTTTGCAAAAGTACAACGGCGAATTTATCCGTTTAAATGACGATGAAGCATTAGAAGAACTCGAAGGGTTACTCGAGGGGATAGAAACAAAAGATGAGATTGTATTTAGAGCAAACCATGGGTCCAATGCCTATACAATAAAGGGAACCTTCCCGCAAGACAAGCAAAAAATGCTGGACCAAATTAGATGGCTAAAAGAACATCCTGAAGTGGTAAGACCTCAGGGATTACGCGGATTTTAAACTAGATTTCCTTGATCAGAGTATACAACTTTAAAGATGACAACATTGTAGTCACCATCAAAAATTTTGTTTGTTTTACCGTCTTCAACGTTTAATACTCTGAATTTGTATTCATAATTTCCATCCTCATCTACTTCGGTTTGAGCAAAGTGAACTGCATCATCATTTTGGTAGATTTGGATAATCACAGGATATCCTGCCACAGGATTTGCAATTTTTCCCTCCACAAATCCCCAAGGAAGTGAGTTATCATTTTCTGCATGGAAAAGTAAGGATGTTTTCTCGATTCCAATTAACCCATCGAGTGGAATGTATTCTGTTTGTGGCTGATGGGTATGTTGATCAACTAAAATTTGACCCTCATGCGGATGGGCAAGAACAAATTGGGAAGTTGAAAAAATTACTATTAAGCTTAGGAATAAGGTTGCAAATATTCTATTGTTCATATTTGGAGACAGACCAATTCAAGATTTAACGATTACTATTAAAGCTGGTCGATAATGGGTTTTAGATTGTCAGGCAAATCTGGCAATTCTGTGTGACTTTCGTTATTTTGTAAAATTTCAGGACCGATTCTTCTAACCCTTTGAGTGCCAAGCAGTGTGTCTATGGTTCTTTGGATATCTTTTTCAGAAATAATTGACTTTAATTTTTCAATCAAATTTGCCTCATTTTCATATTTTTTTATGGCATATTGTACCAATGCCATTTTTTCATCCATAGAGTATTCAGTCAACTGTAGTTTCCAGTATCGTTCAATTAAAAAACATTACCAGCCTAGTGAAAGATTTTCTCCAGTTTTTCTTTTTTTGGGATTCCAGTAAACTCTAATTTGTTGTCTATTACTAAACCTGGCGCGGTAAATATGGGATATTTTTCTAAATATTCTGGTTTTTTTGTAACATCAATTAGATCATATGATACTCCAATTGCTTCTAGCATCTTTTCTAGAACATGACAATTAGAGCATCCAGGAGTGGTTAGAACTTCAACTTTCATGATTCTACATATTGATCCGGATTTTGTTCAAAAGCCCAACGGCATGTTGCACAGCAAAATCGATATTCTTTTCCCTTGTGAATCAATGGCTCTCCTTTGCTTACTTCCATTCCACAAACAGGATCTTTCATGATATTGTTTTCTTTTTGTGGCTAAAATACCATATGATAGGGAACACAATCAGTCCAGCAAACAATATTGGAGCAACCTCTTGGGGTAGTACAGTTTCGTAATCATGAGTGTGTTGTCCCACATGAAACTCTGGGGGAATTGGGGTCATAGAGACGAGATTGTTCCAGGCAATATGGACAAATGTTGATTCATACCATTCATGGCCACCTGGAATTCCCTGAATAATAAGAAATGCTCCAATAACAATTAACATCCAACCAGTAATTTTTTCAATTTTTTCTCTGCTAGATGTAATTCCTTTTGTAGCATTGATTCCAATTATTGCAAGAACAGAAAGAAGAATTAACGGGATTGCTCTTCCAACTCCATGAACTATTCCCAGACTTGCACCAATCTCTGCGCTTCCTGTACCTGCAATATAGATCAAAAGCCAGTAAAACATTGGATTAGGACAACCAACTCCTGCATTTCCAAGTAGTAATCCCATGAAAAA
>JASFUC010000031.1:0-11313 GCA_050050475.1 Nitrosopumilaceae archaeon | reverse complement strand
TAAATGGTGTTGTTTTCATTGTGTGAACAGCTAATGCATTGCCTGAGAATTCCCAAGATCCCATTGCATTTTTTGGATCAACAAACGTTAATTCAAAAACGGTTTCTCCATCAGGAGTCCAAGTCTTTTCTGGTTGTTCACCAGGACCGATAGGACCTCTAAGTGAAACTAGTTGAATTGGTTCAGAAGCAGAATACGATAGAACTCCCGAAAATACATCACTTGAAGGTGCCAAAAGCACTGCAAGTTGATGTGATTCATGTCCTATACCTGGATCTTGCACTGACTGTGTTGTGCCAGTAATTACAGAATCAGACATGGATTTTTCTTTGTAATCTACTTTGTAATCCACGATGAATGGTGTTGGGTTCTTTGTATGTACAGCTATTGCATTTCCGGCAAATTGCCATTCGCCTTTTGCATTCTTTGGATCAACAAAAGTTAACGCAAACTTTGTCTTACCATCAGGAGTCCAAGTAGCTTGTCCCATGTCATCTCCATCTGATAATGGACCATGTAGTGCAACAAGTTGAATGTTTTCTGATGCATCATACATGAGTTTACCAGAATACACCTTGTCACTTGGTGGCAAAATAACAGCTAATTGATGCTGTTCATGTCCGACACCTGGGTCTGTTTCAGATTCAAGTCTATCCCAACCAGCTTTCAATGGTTTTGCTGGTGCTTCTTCTTTTACCTTCTCAGCAATATCTGCAAACGGATCCGTTTGAGGTGCTGGTTTTTCTGTGGGTTCAGAAGTTGAAGGGGTAGAAACAGCTGGGGGAGATATCATGGCGGCATTTTGTGCGCCTTCTCCTACAAATGCAAATCCTACGCCAATAGCTACAATTGCGATTGAAAATCCAATTGCAGCTTTGTCTATACTTGCCATATTTGATCGAATGACTTTACATTACTAAATAAATCTAATCTTATTTCGTATCTTCATAACTTGGATTTTTGACAGTTTTTTTATAAAAACCACATTTCCTTGTCTTGCTTGGTCGTGATTTATTGACTTTATTTTTTTCTCATAAAAATTACATGAATTACTATGATCTAATGAAAAATTTTCATGATCGCTTTAATTCATTTTTTCCATTGTCAACGAAATTGAACACTCCTTTCTTTTATGATTCTACTACCTTGTGATTGATAATATCGCATTGTGGCTGTCACCAAGTAACTCCCGTTTTTGGTCTTAAGCCCCTTTGCACTAAATCAATTTAGAAACAAAATTTTCTTCTGGAGGTATGAGTTCGTAATTAATTTTCAATTTTCTTTGTTTGATAAATTGAGAAATAAAACCTGATCTTGTATTGATGAAATCATCTGAACTTTTTCTGCCTTCTTTTAGGTGATCAAACATCTGCTTGTTGTCAATTTTTACATTAATTTGATCCTCATTTTGAATGATGAATCTGCCAATTCCCCAAAACAATCCTACGTGTAATGCAATGTATTTTGATTGTTGGCTTGTAATTTTATCCAAATAGATATCTGCATGTTCTCTTTTTTGATTAATTTCTGAATCTTTGTTTTTTATTGTCCATGCAATTCTCTTTGCATTCCCATCAAAGAAAAAAGAATGTTGCAATTGTCAACCAAAAAGGGGTCTTTTGTCTATATATTTTGAATCCAACCCTTATGATCCTAGATTTAAAGTCCTTAACATGCTTGAATCACACGCATTTTTCTCCAAAATGGTTGACGAATTAGTTGAATTTTCAGAATATGATCCAGAATTAGCAGATGGGATAAAATGGTTAGATGACCAAGCACAAAAAAAAGGAATCACATTTTATGATATGGTCTTTGAAGTCTTGTACAAACACGATGTAAATTCAAAAGCAAAAGACTGGCTTAAAACAAGAAATTAAATTACTTTCGCAAATCTAAAGTCTTGTACTCACAACCCTGAGGTCCACAATATTTTCCAACGTACGATGCTTTTGGCCTGTAAAGTGCAGGTTTTGGGGCTGCCTCTGCAAATTTTTCCTCAATGATGTGTGCTGCCCATCCTACGACTCTTGATATTGCAAAAATTGGCGTATTCAAATCCATAGGAATTCTCAGCATGTAGTATAACGATGCACTGTAAAGGTCCACATTGGGATAAATGTCTCGTCCCTTCTGGTTTTTCATTTCTGCAATGGTTGTCTTTTCTACCTTTTCAGTAATGTCAAACCAAGGGTCTCCTGTTTTTGCAGCTAGTTTTCTTGATAGTTCTTTTAGAACCTGTGCTCTTGGATCATAAGTTTTGTAAACTGCATGACCCATTCCCATTATTCTTTCACCTTTTGCCATCTGCTCTTTAATCCATGGCTCTACTTTTTCGATATCTCCAATCTCTAGAAGCATTTTCATTACTTCGTAATTTGCACCTCCGTGTAATTCCCCGCTTAGTGCACCAATTGCTGCACTAGCTGCAGAATACATGTGAGCTCTTGTGGATGCAACTTGTCTTGCGGTAAACGTGGATGCATTAAATGTATGATCTGCATGTAAAATTAAACAAATATCAAATATTTTTTCAACTTCTGGATCTGGTTTTTCATCAAACATCATGTAAAGAAAATTGGCAGCATGATCAAGTGTGGGATCAGGGTCTACGATTTTTTGACCATTTCGAATTCTGTTCCAACTAGCAACTATTGTTGCAGTCTTTGAAATTAGATTAATTGCTTTATCATAACTTGATTCCTTGGTTGAAAACTCTTCATCATAATATCCTGCCAAGGCAGAAACAAAGGCCTGAAGCATATCCATTGGGTCTGCATCTTTTCTCCAATTGCCCATATTTTCCTGCATTCTTTTTGGAATGAATCTGGCTTCCTTTAGTTTGGTTTTAAATTCCTCTAGCTGCTCTTTTGTTGGTAAATCATCATGTAGAAGTAAATATGCAGTTTCCTCAAAAGAGGAATATTTTGTTAAATCTAGAATATCGTACCCACGGTAAATCAGTTTGCCTTTTTCACCATCTATGTTGGAAATTCTAGTATCTGCGACCTCTATTCCACGCAATCCGATGTTTTTTGTCTCCATACTATACCTTTCAAAAATCTTCTATTATATTTTCGCACAGGTATACGTCTGTTAAGTTTAGTATTTTGTCTAATATGCCAACTCTGGGGAATAAATGATTATTTTTAATGAAAAATTAAATGAATAAGGCTGAGCGTGAACTCTTAGACAAATTAGATGAACTTGTTATCAATGCATCTAGTGATGAATTAAAGAAAATACAAGAACTTGATTTGGAAACTCAGCTAAACGGTAATTCGTTTTATGAGGAATATTTGGATTCTACTGCTTTGGTAAATCAAAGTATCAGAAAGGAATCTAATGATTCGAAATAATTCATTCTTGGTTTAAATGAGGGTCAGGGCGGATTTGTAATAATGGCTGTAAAGACTACAAAGGCAAAACCAAAAACCACCAAGGCAAAAACTGCAAAAGCCAAAACTAAACCAAAAACCACCAAGGCAAAAACTGCAAAAGCCAAAACTAAACCAAAAACCACCAAGGCAAAAACTGCAAAAGCCAAAACTAAACCAAAAACCACCAAGGCAAAAACAACTAGAACAAAAATAATTTGTATTTCTCATAAAGAAGATGCAGATGGGATTAGTTCTGCAGCATTAGTCAGACAAGCTTTTGGAGGGGATGCAATTTTGGTTGATTATCCAGGGCAAATGGATGCATTAAGACAGGTAGTTGCCGATGAAAAATTAAAATCATTATACATTTGTGATTTGGGATTAAGTAAAAAGACACAAGATGAATTTGTAGATCTTTTAACTTCTCTCAGAAAAAATAAGGTATCAGTTACTTACATTGACCATCATGATATAGACCCTACAATAGTAAAGAAATTAGAAAAAATCAAGGTAAAGATAATTCACGATATTAACGAATGCACAGCAGTTCAGGTTTACTCTGCATACAAATCAAAACTAACTGATCATGCCTCCTTTATTGCAACATGTGCTGCCATTACAGATTACATGGAAGATAGGCCAACCGGTTCGAAATTACTTCAAATTTATGATAGACAGTTTGCGCTGATTAGTGCAACAGTTCTGACTTACAATATAGTGGGTCATCAAAAAGATCCTGATTATTTACTCTATCTTGTAGAGGAGCTGGCTGACTCTAAATTCCCACATGAGATCCCAAATACGTTTGAATTTGCACAAATTCAAGTTGAAAAGCTATCTCAGATGATTTCAAAAGTTAAAGCAGGACTAAAAACCATGAAGAATTTAGGATATATGGAAATTCTTGATGCTGGGGCAAGTGGGGCAGTTAATTTTGTGCTAGGGTTATCTGGCAAAGAAGTTGGAGTTGCATACAAGGAGAGAGTTGACCATGGAATCTATGCAGTATCTGTTCGTGGTTCTAAATCTTTGAAAACTCACTTGGGAAAAATTGTAAACATTCTTGCCACTGATTTGGGTGGCTCAGGTGGTGGACATGACAAGGCATGCGGTGCAGTAATTCCGAAACCGAAAATCAAGATCTTCATAAAAGAACTAAACAAAAAACTAAACTAATCAATTTCAAATAACTCTCAAAAAAATAATAAAATGATCATTGAAAAACAAGGGAAAAGTTTCATTCAAAATGATCTCCGTTAAATATTAGACAAAAAACAATTTTGCTGATTCACAAATAAACTAATTTTCTATTATTTTTCTTTGTGTTCCTTTATTGAATATGCGAACCCTTTTTGTGGGAATTTGGGGGGTCTTGGGCTTCTGATTTATTCTTATGATTTTTGTCCCTTTGAATGCAGATATTTTTTGACCCTCATCGGATTTGGATATTATGCTTCTTGATTGCTTGTTTTCATTAATCCAATGCCTGAAATCACTCTCAGAATACACTGATTTTGTTCCTCTATTAGACGAGAGAATTTTTTTCACATTTTTCGTTGGAATTTGAATATTTAAGGGTTCATATGTTATGATTATAACAAATTGCTGACCTATGATTTGATGGAATTTATAATACAAAACAAATGCAGAAAATCCCAAAAGTATTATACTTATATTATGATAATATGATGAAATCTTTGACGTAAGGAGGGTGACCTCCAGATAACCGCAAATTCCCTGCAAGTCATCTTCCTTATGTCTTAAAATTGGTTAAATCATGTTTTCAATAACTTACACATTTTAAACAATGAAATTTGTTTTAAAAACTAATTTTTGATCTTCCTGGTTATTTTCTTAATCTGTCTGTATCCTAACACTGCAGGGATACAATAAGGACATCCTATTTGAGAAATTGAACAACAACAAAAACAACCGCATTTGCCTTTTTCATGATTACATTCTGGGCAACTCATACCTCTTACTCCGAGGTTTTGATCTTAATCTTGTCTTACAACATAGGCATACAATTCCTCTGTTCGTAAAAATAATGCGCATAATGAACACCATTTTTGTCCAGTGCTATATCGAAGATTATTTGCCACTCCTTCAGGTTTTTGTCTTTCACATAATCCTCGACATGTCTGTGCCATTATCTAAAACTAGCAAAAAAATCTATTTAAGATAATTTCCAAATTGACTATTTGGAAAATTCCACAATTGCGTCAATTTCAGTCATTGAATTTAGTGGCAAGTTTGCGACCCCCACTGCAATTCTAGAATGTTTTCCTTTATCTCCAAAGATTTCAAAAAGCAAGTCTGATGCAGCATTAATGACTTTTGGATGCTGAGAAAAATCTGGCTGGGAATTTACAAAACCATTTAACCTTACAATTCTTGACACTTTTTCAAAATCCCCTAATTCTCTTTTGATTTGTGCAAGTATGTTTATTGCACAAGTTTTAGCTGATTTTTGAGCCTCCTCAAGATTTGAATCGGATACTTTACCAGTGTAAAGCAACTTGCCGTTTTCCATTGGAATTTGACCAGAAATAAACAGCAGATTTCCTGTTTTTACTGCTGGAATATACGATCCTGCAGGCGTAGGTGGGCTTGGCAATTTTATTCCAAGAGATTCGATTTTTTGTTCTATCAAGTAATTTGTAAAAATCTTTTAGATGATTTTAGTTTTTAGATATTTTGATGTGGGTCTTCTCTCCCTTGTTGGTGTTGTTTTGAAAGACCATTCTTGTTTTGTATCCTTTTTTCTGCAAATACCCATCTAAAACCGAAACCCAAGGCAAAGAGTGACCGCTGTTTAATTTGGATTCAATTGTTATGTTTTTGTTATTTGCATCGAAATTAACATGACCTGAACACATTATTTGCATTGCAGCATCAATCATCTCAATTACGTCATCCAGAGTTTTTGTTTTTAGATTAACTCCGTTTTTTTCTAGGAGCTTTATCATATCACTATCTGATTTTTTTGAGACTATTAATGAATTCAAGACGTAGCTTAACCCACTTTCATTTATTATTTTTATTATCTTGTAAACTTCTTGTGATTCTGATTTAGTCATATCTGCAAGGGATTCTGTCTTTATCGCATTTTTCCAAATGTTTGAAAATAATTTGCTCTGATTATTTCCAAGAATCTCAGTTGATGAAAAATTTACTCCTTTTCCGTTTTCTTCGCTGACCATCAAAATTTCTATCTCATCAAAAATAAAACAATTTTGAACAACATCTGATGCTCTAATTTTTACTCCATCTGGTATTGCTCTGTATGCTTCTGAACCAATTAGTCCTGTAGGGACTAGGGTTTTTACATCCAAATTTCTCCTAATCACTGAAATTAACTGGTCTTTGCATTCTGAAATTAATCCCAAACCCCATTGGTCTACTGCTATTTGTATGGATGATTTGGAACCTTCAATCATTTTTTGTAATTGACTAAGAACGTTATTTGCACTGATTTGATAGTATCTTTTTTCTTCTGATCCTCTAGTCTTTCTGCTCTCTTCACTTGCTTTTTTTAATTTAGATACAAGGGTATTCATGGCATTTACTTTGTTTATCTGTTCATGAATTATCGAATCAAAAGCATCTTCAGGAGCAATGGCAGTACACATTATTGGCTTGCTTTTTGAAATGATAACAAGTTTTTTGCTTTCTAATTTTAGAAGTGTTGGGTATACCTTTGTTCTAGGAATGTCTGAATAGTAAGAAAGCTCACTTGCAGAAATGGTCCCCTTTGATATTAGGGCTACGTATGCTTGGGCTTCGTATTTGCTTAGTCCAAATTCTTCAAGACTGACAGTTAAAGCATGCTCATTTACCATGATTTTAGTTAACAACCCCTTAGGTAAAATCGAGAGCTAAATTCCTTTACACAAATACTCAAAAAAATTCAAAGCTGTATCTGCAGCTTGTTGTTACTGTGGTTAATGATAATTATGGGACATTCTCCTCAAATACAAATTTCAAATTCATTATTTGGTATGAAGGGGCAATATGATATGTGCATAACATCTGCAAACATCTCTCAAACAAGAACCATTGTTCCAAGATTGGATTATTCTAATAACTTGATTTCTGATGTCATCAAGGTGCTAAAAAAGAAAAGAAGTGAACTAAAAAAATCAAACAAAACTTTGGTGGTTGAAACTGAAGACGAAGAACGAACCTGTTACAAAGCAATTGATGTTGAGAGGACTGTCTCCTTTTGCCTTGAGGGGCTTTGCTGTATTCAAAAAAGGATAAATTCTGCCTCTCGGATTGATTTGATTCCCAAGGTATTTCCTTCAATGGTTCCAATGATTAGAACAATTAGCGCTCAACTTGTTGAAATATCTCCGACCAGTAGCAGTAAACTATCAGAATTATCTGTTCACCTAGGAAGCATAGTTTTAGATTCGGCTTCTATAACAAAGGCTCATTTTGATTTTAGTCAATCAAATGTCGAGTCCTCGACATTATTAGATGAAGTAAAATTGATGGTAGACTCTAAAATAAGTAAGCAGTATCCTCATCTTGATTTTTTGTCATCATTTGGTAATTGACCTTTCTAAAAACTAAAATTTCAAAGGACCTTGATTTTATAAAAAATATTTCATGCAAGATAGACAAAAAAATTTCTCAATCAAACACAAAAAATCTTAATATTGAAAATTTAACCCTCGAGGAGCTTCAGGATTTAAGAAAAATTGTCGGGCTTGCGGATTTCATGCTTCACAAATATGAAGACAAAAAAGATACCAAATCTATTTTAGAGTATTTTGTTTCCATTATTCGAGATTCTGCCGAATCAATTGAGAGTATAGATGATGAAGTCTCAGAATTGATAATTTCTGCTGAGGATTCCATAGGCAAAATAAAGGAATTACATACAAATATTTCAGAAAAATACGATCTGGAAAAATCTGACCAAAATATTGAAGAAGATGAATCTGAAAATAGTGCAAATAATTTTACTAAAATCGCGATAGAGATTAACTCCCAAGAATACCTAGAAAATTCTACAGAGAAGAAAGGACAGGTAATTTAGAATGAGTATGGCTCCCCAAGAATTAGAAAATAACGCTAGCAAATATGCTTCTGAAGCTATAAAATTTGATTCACAAGGTGCAAGAGGAATGGCTATTGCCAATTATCAAAAGGCTATCGATTCTCTTGTGAAATTATTGCAATTATACCCATCAAGTAAACTCAATGAATTATACAAAGAAAGATGCAACTCTTATCATGGCAGGATCAAGGCCCTTCAGGAATCTCACGGAGTAGAACCTGCAGTTGACCCTGAAGCCACTCCAGAGGAACAAAAAAAATCCGTTGAAAGGCAAGAAGATGAAAACGATTTTGAAGAATTAGTGTTAAAAGAAAAACCAAATGTAAGCTGGAATGAAGTAATTGGTTTGGATGATGCAAAGAGTGCTTTGCGTGAATCTATTGTATATCCAACTAAAAGACCAGATTTGTTCCCATTGGGTTGGCCCAAAGGCATGCTTCTTTATGGACCTCCAGGAACAGGAAAAACTATGCTTGCTGCAGCAACTGCAAGTGAGATGGATGGTTATTTCATTAATGTTGATGCCTCATCTATGATGAGCAAATGGTTGGGAGAGGCAGAAAAGAATGTCTCAAAATTATTTAGAATGGCAAGAAAGTATGCTGAAAAAGAAGGTAAACCAGTAATTTTGTTTGTAGATGAAGTTGATTCTCTTTTAGGCTCCAGGAATAGTGAGGTTGGTGGAGAAGTTAGAACGAAAAATCAATTTCTTACTGAAATGGATGGTGTAAATGGTAAAGGAAAAGACTTGATGATGTATGTAATTGGTGCCACCAACAAGCCATGGAGTTTGGATTGGCCATTTCTTAGAAGGTTCCAAAAAAGAATCTATGTTTCTCTTCCAACTCAGGAGGCAAGAGAAAGTCTATTCACTCAATATACTGCTGATCTTACTATGAGCTCTAGAGTTAACTCAAATGAACTGGCAAAAATGTTTGATGGCTATAGTGCATCTGACATTAAAGATGTATGCCAAGCAGCTCATCTTCAAACAGTTCATGAGTTGTTTGATTCTCCTGATTACCATGAACCAATTGAAGGAGAAGATCCTCAAAAGCCAAGATCAATTTCTACTAGCGACTTTAGGTCAATCATGTCCAGAAGAAAACCAAGTGTGTCAACAGAAATGGTTAGGGCATACCACAAATGGAGCGAAGAGTTCCGCGCTCTATAGACTGCTTTAATTTTTCCTTCTCTGTGATGCGATTTTAGATTTTTAATCTATTTTTTTAGAATTTTTTTAATTCAAATAATGTCATTGAAATTTTTTAGAAAACACTAGCGATCTTTTTTGGTTTTTCATTTTCTCTCACAAAATTTAAATCACGAATAAGAAACATTTGACGAGGGTCACAATAACTACCAAGAAATCAAGTCACGCAAACAAGTTTGGGAAGCTGATTTTTGATGACGGGACTGTCCTTGATGGAATGGGTTTTGGCTATTCTACAACTGTTTTTGGCGAAATTGTCTTCAACACTGGTATGGTTGGATATCCTGAAACGCTTACTGATCCCTCTTACAGCGGCCAAATCTTGACTTTGACTTATCCTCTTGTTGGAAATTATGGGGTGCCTGATCCTGCCATTAAAGATGAAGACGGAATTTCCAAGTTCTTTGAGTCTGATAAAATCCAAGTACGTGGTCTAGTGGTCCATGAGTTGTCTGAAACAGCAAGTCATTGGAACATGGAAATGACTCTTGATGAGTGGCTTTACAATGAAAAAATTCCCGGAATATCTGGAATTGATACAAGAGAATTGACCAAAAAACTCCGAAATAGTGGAGTGAGGATGGCGGCTTTGGTAGTATCTGATACTGAAATTGATGTTGAGCAAGTAAAGAAGCAACTTGCATCTGCACCTCATTACAACTCTGAAAAATTCATGGACACAGTTTCTACAAAACAAGAAGAAGTTTATGGTTCTGATGAAAATTCTGTCGTTGTAATTGATACTGGTGCAAAAAATGCAATATTGAGAAACATTAGAAGCCTTGGATACAAGGTCATAAAATTACCTTGGAATGCATCTGTTGAGAAAATTCTTTCTTACCATCCAAAAGGAGTTGTGATAAGTAATGGTCCTGGGGATCCTTTGAATTGTCCTGATACAATTGACACTGCAAAAAAATTAATTGAAAAGAACATTCCAACACTTGGAATATGTTTGGGTGCACAAATCATTGGTCTTGCAGGAAATGCTGAAACTTACAAGCTAAAATACGGGCATCGGGGACAAAACAAACCCTGTGTTAATTTAGATAATAACCAAGTTTATGTTACAAGTCAAAATCATGGATATGGAATTGATCCTGATTCACTAAAAGATTCTGAATTTAATTTATGGTTTAAGAATGCAGACGATAAAACAGTTGAGGGAATAAAACACAAAACACAAAATTGTATTGCAGTTCAGTTTCATCCAGAGGCTACACCTGGTCCTTATGATTGTAAATTCGTCTTTGAAGAACTCAAACACCTTATGGGGGAGGAAAAAGCTGCCAAAGAATGAGTCGTTAAAAAAAATTCTTGTGTTAGGTAGTGGGGCAATTAAAATCGGAGAAGCCGGCGAGAGTCGCTAAAACGACCGTCAATTTGACTACTCCGGAAGCCAATGCCTCAAAGCAATTCATGAAGATGGACTGAAAAGTGTACTTATCAATCCAAATGTTGCGACCATCCAGACAGATACAAGATTTGCAGACAAGGTGTATTTGCTCCCTGTGACTACCGAGTATGTACATTCTGTTGTTGAGAAGGAAAGGCCTGATGGAATTATGCTTGCATATGGAGGTCAAACTGCATTGAACTGCGGTGTAAAGCTAGAGGAATCAGGCCTGCTTCAAAAGTATGGAATTAAGGTA
>JASFUC010000030.1:0-11511 GCA_050050475.1 Nitrosopumilaceae archaeon | reverse complement strand
AGGAAGTTGCTATATTTTGAATTACTAATTGCATCTGTGATTATTGCTATAGTAGTTGCAGGAGTTATCGAGCTAAACCCTGTAGATAGCTTTTCAGAAACACCTGATATGGCCATCAAATTAGTAAATGATTCAATAAAGCTTTACGATGAGATAGGAACAAACGCATTTACAAGGCTCGAGATAGATCCTGAATTCCACGGTATGGAACTTTACGTCTATGTGATTAGAGAAAGTGACGGAATAATTGTAGCTCATGGAGAAGATAAATCATTAGTTGGAAAAAGTATTGAGACAATAAATAGAATTGATGGACAAAATGTTGGTACCATTATTAGAGATTCTGCAACCGAAGATGGTAAATGGATAGAATATGTTGCAAAGGATCCGGTGAATAAGGAATTTTTGCCCGAATCAGTTTGGATTAAAACACATGACGGATACATATTTGCAAGTGGTATATTCCATCCTGAGAAATAATTTCTCAATTTATTTAATTCTGAAAATTGGTTTTTGAGATATTAACTAACTTTATCTAATTTTCATCTTAAGGATTTTGTTCTTGAAACAAGAGATTTAGACAATTTTCGAACTGCTCATTTAATTTCCAAAGTCGTGATGAATCTATCGATAGAGAATCTCCATCAAACCAAGATTCTCCCAAATACAGATCTCTATTCATTTCAATTTGAATCCAAGGTAAAGGATTGTTTCCATAAGTTCTTGTGATATAACCACCATGAAAGGGATTATTTAATGAAATTTCATTTCTGTCAATATCAAACGAGTCAGAAATGCATGAGGCCAGCAATTCAATCATTTCTGTAGATGATGTTTTTCCATCCTGATTCGACAGACAAAACATTGGTCGTTTTTTTTCTTTTCCATCAGGAGAGATGTTTGGTGCAACAGAGGCCATGGAATGACAATCCAAACATAGTTTCAAATCAAGTTCCTGCATCTTTTTTTGAATAGAATTATGGTATGGTTTGTAATACATCTCAATTAAAACATTTTTGAGAGAATCATCAGGTTCTCTTCCTTTTTTGTAAATTGGTTTTTCATAGCATGTAGAACTTTTTATTAGGCCATCAGGATTTTGAGGGGGGAGATCTTCTAGCGACCTATTCAAATCCACAAAGGCTCTGGCAATATTCGTTTTAACCACACCTGCTACCTTTTCCCCAAGATCATAGATCTCAATTACAAAAGGATCAGAATCATCAAACAAATCTTTATCAGTTATAGCTAAGTGGCTATCAAGTTCTGGCGGCCTTTGAGTTCCGCCATGTGGAATAGAAAGTAAAACTGGAAGATTCTTCAATTTAATCCACCGGATATTCCATCTCGTCGGATTTCTGCAACTCCTTGGAATCCCTCTCCTGTTTGGCGTTTTAGAACTGCATGAATGGCTCCAAGAAAAAATGAATACCTGTCTCTAATGTCAATTTTGTACCCCATTTTTTTGAGATGCTTGATTATCTCTATTCCAGAGTCATCTGCTTCTAGACTAATTTTACCATCAAGGGAGCAATGTAACCTTGGTCTTTTCATTGCAACATCAATTGGATTATCTCCATCAATCACTCGTGAAATAAAATGACTCACAACAGAAAAAATTCTAGCACTTCCAGGACTGCCCAATACTATCCAAGGCTCATGATTATAGAAAATTATCGAGGGCGAAACAGAGGTCCATGGGATCGAATTTGGCCTAAGGTAGAATGGGTGGCTAGGATTATCAAATTCAAATGCAGACATGTAATTATTGTACAAAAATCCTAGACCATCAGCTGCTGCTTTTGAGCCATAAACTAGCTCGATGGATTGAGTAATCCCTACAGCATTTCCTTCCTTGTCCATTACCGAAAGGTGCGTCGTGTCTTCAATGTCTGGTGATTCTTTTAGTGGCAAATTCGGATCAATTGAGTCCCTAATAGATTTGGATAAGGATTTTGCAAAGCCCCTACTAAGATGGGTTTTTTCATCTATTTGATGATAAGTTCTTGGATTAAATTTTCTCTGTGTCCTGTATAGTAACGCTTTACGAAATGTTTCTGCTACAAAGTGGTATGATTGAGGAGTACGTTTTCTAAGGAATGACTTTTTTAAATTTGAAAGCATCATTAGGACTAGTAGCATCGTATCTCCCGCAGTTGGAGGAGGCATTGTGTAAACCCTTATGCCCCGATATCTTCTGCTAATTGGTTTTCTCTCTATAGGTTCAGGTATAAATGCAAGATCTTCTTTACGCAAAAATCCCTTGTTTATTTTCATATCCTTATCAATTAGTTTTGCAATCATTCCTTGGTAAAATGAAGAGTAGCCGTATTTTGCAATATGCTGAAGTGTCTCAGACAAATCATCTTGTACAAAGACATCTCCAATATCATAGGGGACCTCTCCATCTTTTAGGAAATACCTTGCTCCTGATTTTGATTTGACTTTGAAAAATTTTGAAAGATTATCTTGTTGCAAATTGTGTTGAAGTTCTGTAATTTTGTATCCTCGTTTAGCTATTCGTATTGATGGTTTTACTATTGTCTCCCAGTCTAATCTGCCATATTTTTCATTGAGATATCCCAATGTGGCCAAAGTGCTAGGGACAGTTGTAGCTTTGTAACCTATGAACCGACGAGAGTGTTTTTCAAAAAAGGTGTTATGAGCCAATGATGGAGCCCGACTTGAACCATCAACGGCGATGGTTTTACCATCCACATGTAAAATTACTAAAGATTGGCCCCCTATGCCTGAAGCCTGAGGCTCGCACACACCCAGAGCAAGAGCAGTGGCACATGCGGCATCTACTGCATTTCCGCCTTTTTTGAGAATATCAACTCCAGTCTTTGTGGCATCTGGAAATGCACTTGAAACCATCCCATATTTGGCAATAGAGCATTTTTTATCGTCAGATGTGGAAAAAGAATTTTCTATTTTCTCAATATTCATTTTTTGTCATCTTGAGAAAGTTTGGAACATTTGTTCATTGTGAGAGCTAAGAGTATTCCTCTATCAATTAGGCTATCACGAAAAATATGTTCATTAGGAGTTTTCTGATCACTGCCTATTGGTCCCATGGAGCCAATCATGGGTTTACCTACTGACACATCACAAAGACTTGATGGTGCGAATCTATGTTGTGGTGTAATTTTAATTTCAGCTAATTTGGCTAGTTTTTTAATTTCCTCTAAAAATTTCTCGGTTTCTTTTGTTTGCGTGAATGGATCTCTTGTTACTTGTTTAGCAACATGAACATCAAGATTTGATTTAATTTTCTTTTTTGCAATCTTTCTAATCTGAGAATCAAACTTTTTTCCTTGCTCAATGCTAGTGTATCTGGATTCCAATGAGAGTTTCCCATAATCAGGGGCTTTACCGTAAGATGTTTGTGCAGAAAAGTCAGTTATTGTAATTCTTGCATTAGTGATTCCGTGAGAAACTTTCTTCCACGCCAATACCTTATTACACATTTCAGGTATTATTTCCTTAGTGGTATCCTCTGCCCTTCTTACATGAACCATATCAATATGATAACGCGTGATTCCAGAACAGGATGTTGCAATTCCGCCATTCGGCGTTCCCCATTTTAGGTCAATAACATAATTAGACACACTAGAGACATCATGGACTAGTTTTTTGCTAAAACGTCCACCTAGGGAATCATCAGATATTAATAAAATTCCACACTTGATTTTTCTTAATTTTCTAGCAAATCGTAATGCCTGTAAAGCAGAAATCATCACTAAAAGTCCTCCCTTACTTTCAGCAATGCCAGACCCGAAAAGCTTGTTTCCTACCTTGTAAAATGGAGTAAAATCTCTGTTCTCATACCATGTATCCAGGTGACTCACCAAAAGAATGTCGTTTTTTTCTGTTTCGTGATTTTTTAGATAAATCATGTTACCCACATCAAATTCATGATAATCCTGTGAATGGAATCCCAAATGTTCCAGTCGTTTGATAATTGTGTGTCCTAACCGATTTACATTATCTATATTGTGGACATTGGAATTAATATTCACCAATTGTTCGAGCAATCTTTCATTTGATGAAAGATGGCTTCTAAGATGGCTTCTAAGTAGAGATCTCAGGGGCTGCGATTCGATTGTTTCAGAAGTTGCTTCATTTGGATGAAGGTAAGAATCCCCAAAATATCTCAAAGCAGCTACCTCAAAAATTTTGTTTATCAATGATTCATAGGAATAACCGGCAGTTTTGGCTGCATGAACATAAGAGCCAGTCACACCCAAGCTTGCCATTGAATTTAGCTCTAAAACATATACCCTTCCGTCTTTGTCCATTCTAAAGTCTACCCTGGCAAAATCATTAATTCCTAATTTTTTAAAAGAATCCAGACTTATTTTTTTGATTTCTGCCTCTTGCTCTTTAGTTAGTTTTGCCGGACAAATTTTATCTAGAGGTGTTTTCTTTTTATCAGAAATTGTCTGAATCTTATTTGGATCACCCTGAAGATCAATCTCAACAATTGGCAATACTTCAGTATGAGTTCCATTTCCCAAAAGGCCAACAGCAAACTCTCGGCCTGGAATAAATTGTTCTACTAATATATCTTGAGAATATTTTTCCATTTGTTTTTCCACGGCAACCTTAAGATCATCCCAATTATACACAACCTCCATTCCCATTGAAGTTGATTCCATCTTTGGCTTTACGATAACGGGAAAAATCAAATCATCGAATTTATCATCAGCGTTAGAAAAAACCCAAAATCCCGGGGTTGGAATGTTATTTTTCTGAAGTACTATTTTGGTCATAACCTTGTCTTGAACGACTGCATGAGCTTCAGGTCCAGAGCCTACATAGGGAATTCCAAGCATCTCGAGCATGGCAGGAACGTGTGTGTAGCGGTTTCGTCCCTGAATCCCATATGCCATGTTAAAGACCATTCCTGGCCTCTCACCAGCAACGACTTTGGGCATAAAGTCTTTCATTTCATCAATGAAATTCATCCCACCTTCGATCACCTTTACAGAATGACCTCCTTTTTCTAGTGATTTTGCAACTTTTTCAACTGTTTTTGGGCTATAGAATTCTTTTGTCATCATTCCAAAAACATTGATGACATCTTTTTCTTCAATGTGCTTTTTGTTATACACAATTGCAATCTTCAATATGGATTATCACACAACCTTGTACAAAAACTCATCTGGAGAATAGTAATATAGTAACAAGATTAGGTTCTAAGTTTTTTGGAAAAAAAGAAAAAAATGGCTACAAAATTATTGGCAAAATTATGATGCAATGGTTAACTTAGTCTTCATCTTTTTTTGAACTTTTAGTTTTCTTTTTACCCAATTTGAAACCTCCACACTTCATGATTTGTTATTAAATAAAACCATGTAATTTTTTGATAAAATTTTCAATAAAATCAACTAGTTGTTTTCAAGTTTAGTTTGTGGGTATTTTTTATTAAATTAACAAATAGTTGATTTCAGATCCTACGAAATCAACTTTTCTTTAGATTATCTAATGAGTTTAAAGCTGAAAAATTCACGGAGAGAGATATTTTGCCAGATGAATCGTGCAGAGAATGTGGAGGTTTGTTGCTAGAATACTCACAATGCAGTAAATGTAAGGACACGCTTCAGTTTATTTGCCGTATTTGTGCCCATAAAACAGTGGAGAGAGTCCATACCAGATGTTTCATCTTTTATGAATTAGGATCAATTAAGCCAATTATTCAGCAAATTCAAAATTGAAAAATTATTTATGAGAATGATAGAGTGTTTTATTGATTAATTTTATCTGTCTTTTGTGTTCATGGGCACGGTCATTTTTTTCATCACAAGCTCTTCTTCCACATGAAACATGATTGGTCTTTAATTTCTGACTTTTATGATCTAAAACGTCATCATCAATAGCAGATGCGTTAAAGGGATAAGCCAAAATCAATGTCATCCATTCCGTTGAATTTAGATTTTTGAATATGTCCAAATCAGTCATCATACGAGCCGCCTGTTGAAAATTGGATAATTAAAGGGAGTATTGTTTGATTTTACTCTGAATAAAGTCAACTAGAGGCGTTTGCATAGGAAAAAATCAATTTTAAATTCATTTAAGAACTGGTTTTGGATAATTTCGACCATGAAATACAACTGTAAAAATTGTAAATTCATTTGGGAAGGAAACATGGATTCATTTAACCAAGTTTTGACCCATGAAAAGTCTCACAAGTCAATTACATCGAATTCAGAAGGATATTGATTTGTTTTTTAATTTTGCACCGTTCGTATTATTTTCAGAAACATTAGGCAATGTATTATATGATTTTCAGATCACATATCTCATAATTTCTGTTTTTATTGCAATTGGGTTATTTGTTGCCACCAAAATAATTATTCAAAAACAGTTAGGGGATCTCAAGGGGTCATCCAAATTAGTTGGCCTGATTTCCATAGGTATTGCAAGTGGAGAGGTAATATATCTTGGAATTAATTTTGGAATATTTAATCTTGCAATAGAGTTTATCGCATATCTTGGAATAGGTTTGTGGGTTATTCTAATCCCTTTTCAAACAAATTTGAAAAATTTGGCGTCAGGAATTTCAAATTATTTGAACACAGAGATTGATATTGGCGACATTATAGAAATGGATGGAAAAAAGGGAGTAATCATAGAATTTCATCTGACAAAAACAATTCTATTAACTGAAAGCGGTGAGAAGGTTTCAATTCCAAATCATAGATTCCATGAAGATATTTTAGTAATAGCACCAAGAACCTCTAAAAATTTACCAACCAAGGAATCTGAGAAAATTCAATTGGAAACCAGCAAACAAAAAATATTTAAAAATTAGGATCATTTTAAAGACCATCACCTTGGAAAAGTACTAAATTATTTTTTGTCTAAACCCATTGAAATTCCATCCCTTCGTATTTCAGCTATCCCATGAAATCCTTTTCCTGTTTGTTTTTTTAATACTGCATGTATTGCTCCATGAAAATAAGAATAGGGCTCTTTTGTGACAAGATTATACCCCAAATCTGATAAATATGCGATAACTTTGTCGTCAAAACGTTCTCCTTCTACAGAAATAATACCATCAACTGCACAATGAATTCTTGGCTTGTTCATTGCTTCATTGGGACTCAATTCCAAATCAACGATAGAAGACATGAATTGAGCAGTAACCGTTGGTATTCTATCACTACCAGGAGTTCCCAAGGATATCCAAGGCTTTTTGTTTCGAAATAAAATTGTCGGTGCAACAGATGTCCAAGGACTAGAATTTGGCCTCAGATAATGAGGGTAGTTGATATTTTTATATTCAAATGCACTCATGTAAGAATTGTACAAAAATCCTAAACCATCTGCAGCCGCCTTTGCCCCATAAACTAATTCAATCGATTGTGTTATTCCCACAGCATTTCCCTCATCATCCATAACCGAAAAGTGAGTGGTGTCCTGATCATTAAATTCTACCTGGTCGATGGTATTTAGTTTAATCCCCTCAATTATTGACTTTGATAAATTGTCTACAAAACTTTGATCATTAAGGAGTTTATCATCAAGTTGTTTGTAAGTAGCAATATCATAAGGACGTTGAGTTCTAAATGCAAGAGAATTCCTAAAGGTCTCAACAAGGTAATGATAGAATTCTAGGTCATTTTTTTTAATTGTTTTTACAGGAATTTTTTCTAATAATTTTAAAATTAGCAGTAAAATTCTACCTGCCGCTGGAGGAGGAAAAGTTTTCACAATAATGTTTCGATATTTCCCAACAAGGGGTTCTCTTTCAATTATTTTGGGAACCATAACCATATCATCTTCCCGCAGTAACCCCTTGTTTTTTTTCATATCTTTATCAATTAGTTTTGGAATTTTCCCAAAGTAAAATGAGCGGTAACCGTTTTCGGCAAGGTATGATAGTAATTCTGCTAAATCGTCTTGTACAAAAATATCTTTAGGCTCATAAGGAATTTCTCCATCTTTAAGAAAGTATTTTCCTCCAGACATTGACTCCACTTTTCTAAAATTCTCAAATTCACGAAGTTGTAATTCATTTTGGAGTTTTGTAATTTTATAACCATTTTTTGCAATTTTTATGGATGGTTTTAGAATTTCTGCCCAGTCTAGTTTTCCATATTTTTCGTTTAGAAATCCCATTGTAGCAACTGTGCTAGGTACAGTAGTTGCCTTGTATCCTAATGTACTATCAATTTGACTTTTGAATTTGTAAGGTAAGGCTCTCGAAGGGGATCTTGTGGAGCCATCAATACATATGGATTTTCCCTGAAAATGAACTATTGCCATAGATTGACCCCCTAAACCTGATGCCTGAGGTTCGCAAACCCCTAGAGCAATTGCAGTCGCACAAGCTGCATCAATTGCATTTCCTCCCCTCTTTAGCATCTCAATTCCTGCTTTGGTTGCTTCAGGAAAAGCAGATGAAACCATGCCATGTTTTGATTCTGTAAATTTCTTATCAGAAGTAGATTGAAATGAGCTTTCAATTTTTTTTAAATTCAATTGTTTTTGTTGAGATTTAGAATCTTTTAAATGATTTTTTAAATAAGTTGATTTTGCTATCAATCAAAAATTCATAGTTGATTTTTTTCGTTGAAACAAGCAAAGTAATTATTTCCAAAAGAAATTAAAATTCTTTAAATCAAAGGGTAGAATTAAGAGATTTACCATAAATATGAAAAATTTATTATATTATTTTATTTTCTTGTTGCTGCTAATCCCCATGGTAGACTTTTTTTGCACAGAATGATGAAAATTTAATAAAAAGTCAAGTTAATGCTTTGTCAATTTTTGAATCTCCAGAAGATTTGATAAATCAAGTTTCTTCAGATTTTTTTAGAGGAACCTCAATTTGGGATTTGATAATTTATACAGGAGGGATGGAGTTAGGAGAGATAAATATAGAGACTGAGGATTAAAAATAAGAAAACTCTTGGCATCAGGTTCGACTAAAGCTGTTTATGCGGCGCTATTTGGAAATTTAGGAATTGCAGTTACAAAATTCATTGCCGCAGCTTTGACCGGCAGTGCGGCAATGTGGGCAGAATCATATCACTCTGCCTCAGATACTGTAAACCAAATTCTTCTACTTTTGGGAATTAAAATTAGTAAAAAAGCCCCAACCGAATTACACCCATTTGGTTTTGGAAAATCTCAATTTTTTTGGTCATTTGTTGTAGCCACAATGATATTTGGAATTTCAGGTATTTTGTCTTTAGAACAAGGATTTTCTTCTTTGTTAGGGGAGGAACATAATTTTGAAAATCCTTTGATAAACTATGTAGTTTTAGGAATAGCTGCAGGATTTGAAGGAAATGCGTTAAGAATTGCGTTGATCCAGTTTAAAAAACCAATTCATGAACGTGGAGAAAAACTAAGACCTTCAACTTTGTGGTCGGAATTTAAAAACAGTAAAGATACCTCAATTCTAACGGTGGTTGTAGAAGATTGTGCAGCGCTTTTGGGAATTGCCATTGCTGCAATTGGAATATTTCTTACCGACATTACTGGTAATACGACATATGATGCAATAAGCTCAATTGCCATTGGAGTTATTTTGATGTCGTTTGCTTTTTTCTTGGCCAAAGAAAACAGAGGACTGTTGATAGGAGAATCCATTTCACCTTTACAATACAACCAAATAATGAGTAAAGTAAACAACCTTCCAGAAGTAAATAAAATAGTAACCATGAAGACTATGCATTTGAGCCCCACAACCGTTTTGGTTGGAATTGAGGTTAATTTGATTGATGAACTAGATACTGACAAAATTGAAATAGTTACTGATACAATTGAGCAAGAAATATTGAAAATTATTCCAGAGTCAAAAAAAGAATATATTTTTGTTGAAATTGAAAAATAGAATTATAAAAAATCATTCTGAAAATTTGTCGATATTCAGAATCGGTGAAAAATTATTTCAGCCACATATATAACAAAAAAATACATTTTTTGCTACTCTGTTAGACTTGTGGATTTTAGTATCATTCCTGTGTGAGTTCTTCAGGATCCAAAATAACAGTATCAAAATTAGTTTGCTTGCATTGAGGGCATTCTAGGATGTTAGTTACGCCTGCTTTTTTAGAAAAAACATTTCCACATGCCTTACAAACTCTTAATTCGCTAATTGAAACCATTACTTCTTCTTCATGTTTTGAAATATTTAACATCTTGGTAGAAACCCACAAGAAGAAGAAACAGATCTAAGTTATTTTAGTTTGATTATCCCTTCATTGATAAGAAACTCTATGGCCATTACATACTCGGAATCTGAAATTTTGTCTTGAGACCACCATTGAGCGTTTGTTTTTATCCAACTTGGAATTGACATTCCAGATTTTAGGTTTGGAATGGTAACTGATGCTGTGTTTGATTCAGGCCCAATTCCCGCAGAATTTTTAGCCATTGATTTAAAATCGTATGTTACACCACTTGTAAGACCAGTGATGGTTGCAGAGTTTGAGGTGCCATGCTTTATGGTAGTAAAGGAGCTTTCCCCTCTGATTCTGTATTGTATATCATACCCAGTAATTGTTTTTCCAAAGTCAGCAGGTACCTTCCAAGATAATATTACTTGGTTGTCTAATGCTCTTCCTTTAAGGTCGGTGATTTGTGCAGGTGCTCCAGGATAGGTCACTGGTTTGAATGGAGTGACCTGAACAATCTTTGATACCGGTCCAATTCCCGCATCTGTGACTGCGATTACACTAAATCCGTAAGAGACTCCATTTTCAAGTCCAGTTATTCGAATTTGAGAAATGTTGTCAATTATAACATGAGTTGTAAATCTTGTTTCTCCTGTTTTGTATTCTCTAATCCAATATCCAGAAATTTGGTTTTGTGCAGATTCAGGAATTGACCAGCTCAAGGTAACTGATCCGTTTCCGCGAACAGCCTTCAAATTTGTAATTTCAATGGATACACGATTTTCAGGAGTAGAATTTACCTGGAAGGAGGGTTGGGAGGGTCCAATAGAATTGATTGCTATTACTCTAAAATTATAATTTACACCATTTTTTAGTCCAGTAATTGTGGTTTTGGTATCTTTGCCAAGATTAGGATATGTAGTTACAGTTTCAGATCCCTGTTGAGAAACTAATACTTGGTAACCAGTTATAGGTGAACCATTTGAAGATGGTTGAATCCAGGAAAGAAAAACCTGATTATTACTTGGAATCGCGTTAATTCCCCTTACTCGATCTGGAATCACAGCATTTGTAGAAGCCGAAGGAGTCTCTGAGACTATATTGGATTCTGGTCCATGACCAAAAGAATTTTTTGCAACAATTTTAAATGAATATGGAGATTCATTTTTCAATCCGGTAATTTGAGATGTTCTTGAATCAGATGTCACAGTTTTAGTTTTGATTTCATCAGTATCTACCTCCCAATAATAAATTTTATAACTTGTGATTTTTGTTCCAAAATCAAAGGGTGGACTCCAGGTCAAAGTTACTTTTTGATCTCCTCTTGTAGCGTGCAGGTTAGTTATTTTTTCTGGAACAAATGATTTGGGAGAACCAG
>JASFUC010000029.1:0-12161 GCA_050050475.1 Nitrosopumilaceae archaeon | reverse complement strand
CACATGATAAACTATCGAGCAAATATTTGGGCATTCAAAGAGTTAGGAGTTTCAAGAATCATTGCACCCTCAGCAGTAGGAAGCTTAAAGGAAGAATTTGAACCAGGGCATTTTGCACTTCCTGCACAATTTTTAGATTTTACTAAATCAAGGATAGGCTCCTTTTCTGAAGAGGGACGAGTCATTCACATTTCAGTTGCGGATCCTTTTTGTCCTGAATTACAAGACTCTATTACAAAAGTGGTGGAAAAACAGGGGAACAAGATCCATAGGGACTGCACCTATGTTTGCATAGAGGGGCCAAGATTTTCTACCAAGGCTGAATCAAAATTCTATCGAAGTACAGATTCGGACATAATTGGGATGACCCTTGTTCCCGAATGCCAACTAGCTAGGGAAGCCCAAATGTGTTATGCATCAATTTCCACTGTAACTGATTACGATGTTTGGGCAGAAAAACCAGTCACCGCAAAAGAGGTGCTAGAAACACTGGGAAAAAATGTAGAGAGAACCAAAAAAATTCTAGTTGATTTAATTGAGATGATTCCCAAAACAAGAGAATGTTCTTGTGCCAAAGCCTTAGAAGAGGCAGAATTTTAATCGTCTACAAAGGACTCTCTTTTCAATCCTTCTGGCAAAGACAAATCACCATGAAGAAGATTTTGCTGTAGGGTCATAATCACTTCATTGACATCATACCCAAGTGATTCCAATTTTTTTTCAGTTTCTTTTGATAATTTTGCCCCAATATTTTGACCTCCAATTCTGCCAAAGGCAATTGCAGTAAATCTAAAAGAATGCTCATCAATTATAAAATTTCCATTAATCTTGGCTGCCATCTGGCTGCCATGAATATTGTTGATATTTACTTTAAGATTCATGGCGGTTGCTAGATTTCAACTGCCTTGTTGACGTGATCATCAATCAGAAAACTCCAGTGGTTTTCATCCTCAATTTTGAAATCTTGAACTTTTAGTGAAACAACATTCTCATCAAGACATTCATGCTTGATTTCACCACTTTCTTTTAGTCGTATCAATTTCCATTTGTATTTACCTTGTTGCAGTTTACAAACCGAAACTCCCCACTTGGCATCAGGATCTATTTTTGGCATACCTACAAGATCAGCTAATTCTTCAATTCCTAGTTGTTTTTCTTCGCAAAATTTCTTTTTGCAAATAGCACATCTCCAAACATCGACTGAACCTATGGTTCGCTCATCAATGTTAATGTTAACAACCCCAAAATACACTGGTTTATGATTACAAGATTCAGTATCCATACTCAATGCTGTTCCCAATCAAATGCATTATTTAGTTCTTGCATCCTCATATGGCTTCTCTAGAATTACACCGATACTATCAACTATCTTGTTTCTTTTAAATTCGATATTTTCTCGCTCACAGAATCTTCTATACATGTTGACTGCAGTAAATCTTGGATGCATTGCCTCAAATTCAGATTCTGAAATATCAATAAATGCTCCCAGATTCATTAACTCGTTTGCAGTTTGCGTTGCAACCTCTTTTGAAATTGCTAGTTTTTCAGAAATTTGAGAGGCATTCATTTTCCCATAACAAGTAATTAAGAGAAATGTTTTAGCTTGAAGTGGACTTAGTTTTATTTCAGAAACAAGTTTTTCTTCAATTTGCTTTGTGTCCACGAGTTTTGGATAATCTTGTAAATAAAAAATGTAATTATCGATTTCTCTCTTTGGCAAAAAATTTTTTTGAAATTTTCAAAGAGAACCCCATTGCCATAAAATGAACAATTCCACCAATAATGGCGGCATATAGAAGATTATCTAAAAGGAACCAGGCCAAAAAGAATATGGAAAGAGATGGAATTACTACTATTATTGCAATAATAGTGCCTTTCAGAATAATTTCTTTTATCGTAAGCCTATCTGGGTCATTTTCATCAGACAACAAATCAAACATGAAATTTGGCAATAAAAACCAAAGATACTTTATATTTGGCAAAAACTGATTTTTGCTGTTTGGCAAGTTACAAGGGAACTTATTCTAATGAACAATCAATAAATTTTGTAATCCCCATTATGATTATTTTATTTTTGGGGATAGTTTACATAATGACTCAAAGATCAGGATCTGGATTTGTTAGTTTTATTTTAATTGGGGTGGCTGCGCTTACGATGTTTTATTGGGTAAGAGTATTAAAAAAAATGACCAAAGAACAAAAACCAGTATTTTCAGCAAGAGAACAAGAGGCCAAAAATTGGGTATATGATCTCATTAAGGGTGATGGTGATTTTGTTTTTGTTGCAGAAGTGCCAGGTCCTGAAGACAAAATAATGGTGAGGTTAATTGATGGAATTTTATACATTCGTGGTTCTGCAAACTTTTCAAAAGAAGTACCAATTGAAGGATCAAACGGAATGCAGATTTTTGATTTCAAATATAGAAATGGGGTTTTAACTCTACGAATTAAAAAAGACTAGAGACTCTTTGCTAATTCTAATTTTTGAGGCAAGTATTTTTCAGTGATATTTGTCAACCCATATTTTGAGAAGGCCTCCAATTCGGCCTTTCTTTTTAATCTCAAGAATACTTCAAGTTCTTTTTTCCATATCCCATCCAAATATCTAGGGTCTTTTTGTAAATCATAGCATCTCTTAATGTCAGATTCAGTCATTGGGATTGTAGGAAGTTTGTATTTTTCAATATCAGTAGCCCATACACCAACCCATTTGGCATCTGGAACTGTTAATTCTCTCAAGTGGGCAGCGTTTGCCGAACCCGATTTAATCACCATGGCAATATGTTCTCCATACACATCTCCGTCTGTTAAGATAATAACAGGAAGTTTCATTTCATCATGCAGTCTCTTCAGGAGTGTTCGGGTAGATCTTGGAGCTTGTCCACCAGTGTTGATGATTATTGATTTGAATTTCTTGTCGATTTGCTCTTCAACAAATCTTGTAAACAATCCACCTTTTTCAATAGCAATCACTATTTCTGCACTTGTATCAACCAACTCAGCAGTAGTCAAACTAGGCCCTATTGCATAACCATCAGGGTGATTAGACAGATTCATCGATTTGCCCTCATATCCAGGAATGGTATATTCAATATTCAAATCCCCAAAAATGGAGCTTCTTTCTTCTGGAAATATGTGAAAATCTTCTCTGGGACGAGATGTTACGGCTTCTAAATCCACAATAATATTATCAGATTCAGCCTGATCTTCAAAATCAATTGCAAATGCTTGAGAGGAATAATAAATATCTCGAAGTGTAGAAGATTTTTTTTCATTTGTTAGTCTATTTGCAAAAAATGCAAGCCACATTAATTGGGTAAAGGACCTTAGTTGAGAAGTATTTCTAGAACTTCTTAATGCTGTTGAATTTCCTAAAATGTATTGCCTGAGTTTTTTATCATAAACTATGTTACTTACAGATCTACTAGGTATTGAGAATTTAGGAAATTGACCACTGTCAAGATCATCATAAATTTTTGCACCATGGCTTTTTAACATTTCAAGAATATTTTTTTGCTTTTCAGTAGCCTTTTTCATTAAAGCTGCTGCTTTTTTATCAGATTTTTTACTCATTTTCTATTGGCTTCTCCTCTTGTAATATTTTTTGTATATTTGGTTCTTTTTTCTTTCCTGCCAGTTCAGTGCAAAACTGAGCAATTAATGGAATATATTTTGCGTACAGATTTGCTCTCTTTTTTGCGGCTTCTGCTTGACCCCTCTTATTCATAAATACAGAAAGTTTTCTTGCAATAAACTGAATTGCCAATTTCAGTTCCTTTTCTATTTCTTGTCTATCTGCAACATTTTCTTTTCCAACAGTCTTGTATGGAATTCTTGTAGAACAAATATGTGATACGATAACTAATGGAGGATCACCTTTGGCCTTGTATCGACTCCAATCAATATCATTTACAACTTTTAACACAACGTCACTTCCTTCATCATATAGCAATGGGATTCTATTTGCATACCTGTAGACCTTAATTCCTCGGGTTGAGATATCACCTCCATAAGCTATTCCCATTTCAACAATGAATGGGAATCCAGAATAGGCAGAGGCATTTCTTTGGATAACTGCAAGAAAATCTGGATTGAAAAATTTTCTCATCCCTTTCTCTAGTGGCTCTTCTCCCAAGGGAGCAAGGCAACTAGGATCAGGTGACATGAAATCGTCGAATTTTTGTAAGGCATCACTGAGTTTTACCAGTTCTTGGTTAGTCATGGATCCTATTCGTTTTTCAGGCTTGAATCCAGCAAATTCGGCAAATTTTACTGCCGTGGTTGGCCCTACTCTTTGAAACCTTTTATTCAAAAATGAAGTCAATGTTTCGCCTTGAACAGTATTTGTTAGTTGCCTATAGTATTGACTCTCAGGATCCATATCAACTGATTTTGATTGAGAGTCACCAAAATCCCAATAAAATAATTTTTTATTTGGTACATCAATATCTTCAATTCTAATTTTACTTAGTTTATCAAAATCCATTTTAAGAAATGACATCAATGCAATTGTAACCCTTACTTGTCTTGAAAGATTTTTCCAACGACTTTTAGCTTTTGCCATTATTGCAGTAAAACTAAGATTCTTTTTTGACAGACCCAAGTCTTTTCTAACTTTTTCAATCATTGCATCATCGATGGTCGGAATTTCAAATTGTGATTCAACAATCATCCTCCTAATTGTTTCAACATCAATTCCATATGGATGTGGTCTAATGATGGTTGGAGGTTTTGGCATTGTTTTAATTATTCTCGGGTAATGGTATTTCTCCCCTTTTGGATCATCAAAGGTTATTGTTGCATAAGGTGTAATAAGTGAAGTTTGGTAAACATAATCTCTTATTTTTGCTCCGGCCTTAGAGTAATCACCTTCCAAAAAGATACTTACAGACAAACCTTGTTTTGAAACTTCTTTTGTTTTGTGTTTCAAAATAACAGGTTTGTTTTTTTGAATATCTAATAGCATTTCATATTCTTCAGAAGTTTTTCCATCTGTTGAGCTTTTGACAGTTACAGGCTTGTTTGTTGTTATTTGTCCATACAAAATTGCCATTGTGGCACCTAGTCCAAACATTCCTCTTGCTTGTTTTAATCCAAACTTAGAACCATAAAGAACTGTACCAAATGCTAAGGGAACATGTTTTGATTCAATTCCAGGGCCATTGTCCTTAACTGTTAGAATATAGGGTTTAGGGTCTGGTTTGTCAGGATCTACTGCCTTGATAGTTAAGTGAATATCTGGAAGAATTCCCTTTTGATCACAGGCATCAAGCCCATTTTCGACAAATTCTCTTACTGCTGTGTATAAGGATCTAGTAGGATTACTAAAGCCAGCAAGATCCCTATTTCTATAAAAGAACTCACTGGGTGAGATTTGGTTGAATTTTTCTTTAATCGAAGACATTTTGATCTTCCCATAGCTTCATTCTTTCTTCTTTTACTTTTCTGTTGGCAGTTTCTAATTTGTTGTAAACTGCACCATGCATACTTCCACTAGAAATTGAGGCAATCGCATCTACTGCCAAACGTAGTTTGGTGGTATCACCAATTATTGAGACTGTTTTTCCATATACGGAGATTAAAGTTCCAGTTAAATTTTCCATATTCCTTCTGGCCTTACCACTTTCTCCAATTAATCTCCCTTTAATTCTTTCAATATTAGAACTAGATTTTCCACCAAATTCTCGTAAATCAATAACATGTAAAGCATTTTCACCTTTAAGCAAAGTGAGTGCATTTTCTGGAGAAAAACCTCTACTGATTGCAGTTACAATTTCCATTGCTTTGAATGGTTGAATTTTTTCAACATCATCGTTGGACCTTATCCAAACTTCTCCAGTACTCCCATCAATGTCCAAAGTAACATGACAGGTTTCTTCGATTTTAGATTTGACACTTCCTGATTTGCCGATTAATACTGCAATTCGATCATTTGGGATTCTAATTAATTTCTCAAAACTCATGATATTATTTCCTCTAGGATTTCTTCTGGATCAGTAACATCAATGCCACGTTTAGAGAAGAATCGGGTTATGTTATTAATATCTCTTTTAAGAAATTCTTGAGCATTAGGATGTCTAAGATCAACTGCAGACCCGAGATCAAAAAGAACTAACCCATTTTTGGTTTTGAAAATATTATACTCCGAATAATCTCCATGAACTAGATTTGCCAGTTGATATAGATTTTTAATTAAAGATATTGCTTGCAGATAGTCTTTTTCATCCACCTCAGATTCTAGCAATAATTTTGCTGGCGCCCCACCATCACCCACAAAGTCCATAACAAGTACATTATTTGTAACATAAATAGGCCTAGGAACAGGTATTCCAGAATCATAACATTGAGATAGATTTCTGAATTCTTTTTTTGCCCAAAGATAAACAAGATTTTTCGTGCCTTTTTTTAGTCTAGAAAATCTTGGATCACCCAAGATGTAGGGCTCTCTTTTTTTAAAATTTGATGTGCTTACAAGATAAATTTTTAGTGCAACATTTACTTGTTTTTCATCAACTGCCCAAAATAGAACAGATTCTTTTCCTGCGCTAACCGGTCCATTAACATATGAAATAATATGATCAGTGATTAACTTGTAAAGTGTCATTACAGTTGGTTTGTCTAAAACTTCATTGACAACCTTGCCTTTCTTAAAACCATCCGGAAGTGTTTTCTTTCTTGACTTGGAAAATATTTTTGCATCAAGCTTTGATTCTAGTTTTCTGCTAATGTCTTCTGGCAACGATTTAATTTACCGTCACTATATAAAATTGATTTCCTTTTTTGGTTTATTAAAACAAATTGTTGATTAATTTATTATTTGAAATTACATTTTGAAAACAATGAGAAATGGAACACCGCCAATTTTTTTTACCCCATTTTCACTTCCAACACCCAACTCCAATGAAAGTGAAATTGTTTCTTTTCCAACCATATTGATGATTGAGGCATTTTTTAGAAGTGTTCGAGCTTCTTCATGTTCGACTAGTTTTTCACCATAATAGCTTTCACTAATGTTCATTTTTAGTTCATCTTCTACAATGTTTTTACCCAATAGATCTGCATCGCAGATGTTTAACATCAGATTTTTTTGATAGTCAGTAGTTTTTATCGAAAATTGCATTATGCATACTTGCCTTTTAGAGTTGATTTAGCTCCGCAAGCTTCACAAATTAAAAACGAAATCCTGTTTTCTTTTACAATTTTAGTATCTGGACTCTTGCAGGTAGGACATTCAAGATAATCTTTAACATAAATTTGAAAGAGGCGCGTGAAATCTTCTGGAGCTCGTTTTCCAACAAACATGGCTTTGTCCCCTAGTCTCTCTGCTGGAACTGCAAATTCCTTTGAAAGGTATTGTAGTACTTTATCTGGATCTCTGCGTAAGACCTTTGGAAATTCTGAGAAATTTCGCAGGTATGTCTTTTGGCCTTCCCACATAACATCAACTATGGGTAATTCAAATCTTGCAGTGGTTTCTTTTGTATCTCCAATTTTATCTTGAATTCGTTTGAGCAGTTTTTCGTATTCGGCTTTAGTCATATACTAATTTTGCATGACCGACCCTATATGGGTTTTTGAAAAAGAAGGTTCGTGTGGATTTGTAAAGATTATTCCATTTTTCCTATTCGGAAAACGTTAGTTCCACATTCTGGACATGTGCCTTTTACAGCAGGACGCCCATTCTTTAGTTTAGTTTCTTTAGGATTTTTTATTTCCCTTTTAGCTCTGCATTTTACGCAATATGCTTCTACCATTCTAAAACAAACTCAAACTTGGTTGTATTTAGGCAGAGGCTGTGAAAATTATTTAACTACAGGCTAGATAGGTGTAAATTTTTAATCCGTTTAGGAAAGAGAAATTATAAAAAAAATCAAAAAATAATGAAAAATCTTTATTATTTCTGATTATGTTTGTCAATCCTATGTTTTTCTTTAAATTTTTAATTGTAGAATATAATATCTGTAAAAATTACCAGTTATAAACACCCTAATTGTAATTTCCTCAAAATGGCATCAAAAAAAGGAATTGCAGTAACTGTCATAATTTTGGCTGCAATTACCGCAGCTAGTTTTCTATTATGGACGGTCCCTCAAGAAAGCCAAATGTCATTTGTAGTATCAGATCATGAAAACTATCTTGATGGTGTAAAGGAAATTCATTCCATCATGGATGACACAATATCCACAGAATTTCAGAATCTAAAAAATGGTGAAATTTCTCCAGACGAATATATGCAAATAGCAGATGTCACGTCATCTCAGGTCACTTCCAAGATTAGTGAGTTTGTGACATCAAAACCGCCTGCAGAATGGCAAGAGAGTTACATTAGTTATATGGATTCATTGCAGAACTTTAATTCCTATATTATTGAGACTAAAGTTTATGCTAATTTAGTCAAAGATGAAAAAACGGATCAATTTGAAGAAACATTAGAAAAAATCAATTCCCTCAAAACTGAATCAGAGAGGTTAGCAGAAATATCAGACAATTCAAGGCCAAAATAGGCTCAAGACCGAATTATAATATTTTGACTAGTTGGAAATCGTTAAAAAGCAATCCTGTAATTATATAAAGAATGTCTCAAAACTCCAACAAGGTTGAGAAGGATGTTAGTGCATCTACTTCCAACAAGCTTTTGGTAATCTGTATTGATAGAGACAACGATGTTGGAGAAAAAGCAGGAATAATTACACCTGTAATTGGAAGAGACGCTTGTATTGAAGCAGCACAAAGACTAGCTTTGGAGGACCCAGAAGATGCAGATTCAAATTCCATTTTTGCTGCAATTAAGACTTATGAAGATTTAATCAGTAAAGGCTACCAAGCCGAAGTCATAACTATTGCCGGAGTTAAGAGTAGAGGAGTCCAAGCCGATGAAAAAATACTCGAAGAGGCAAAAAAAGCATTGGAGATATTTCCTGCAAACGGTGCTGTAATTGTTTCAGATGGAGAAGACGATGAAAGTGTTGTACCCGTAATTCAAAACATCCTTCCAGTAATTTCGGTTCAGCGTGTAGTAATGAAAGTAAGTAGAAGTGTAGAGTATTCTTATGCGGTTTTTGGAAAATACCTAAAGATGATTGCATATGATTCAAAATACTCAAAATTTTTCCTTGGAGTTCCAGGAATACTTTTGTTGATAGGCGGGGTTGCAACAATAGTTGGATACACCGCAGAAATCACCGCAGTACTTGTCAGTATTCTTGGTGGTGCCTTTTTGATAAGAGCATTTGATATTGATAGGGCTTGGTCAAATTGGGCAAAACCAACGCCGATGGGATTTATCCGAATCTTTACAATGGTTGCAGGAATATTGTTGATGTTATCATCTGTACCAGCTGGAATTGATGCAGTAGATGAAAATATTTTAGAATCAGAGACAGAGATTCTCTCAATCATTTCAAACAAGGTAATTATCGGACAGTTCGTTTCAGGAGCATTGCCTATCTTGTGGATTGGTTTGGGTGCAATATTTGCAGGTATTTTACTTAGTAATTGGATGGGAGGAGTACCACGACAGATAAGCGATATTCTAAGAATAGTTGTTCTAGTTGCCTTGTATCCTACAGTTTATCAGTTTACAAATATCATGATCCACGAAGAAAGTTCATTTACATTGATTCCTCCACTATTGGGAGGCCTTGCAGCTACCTTGATTTCAGCTACAATACTATTCAAAAAATACAGAAGACACAAGAATCAAGAAATGATTTCAGATTAAGTTCAAGGATATCCACATTTAGTCAAAATTTCTAAAAAACACTGATATTTTCAACTCCATAATAAGAATCAGAGATGGTCTAGATGAACAAGGTGAAAGATACCGTTTTTCAATTATCTGGTTTATACAAGATTTATTCAAAAAAACTCGAAAATGACATCAGACAAGGAGATATTCCAAATCACGTCGCATTGATTTTAGATGGTAATAGAAGATGGGCAAAACGACACCTTGCCATGACAAAGGCTGGGCATTGGAGGGGAGCAGATGCAGTTGAAAATCTTCTGGATTGGTGTGAACAGCTAGATATCAAAATAATTACCTTGTATGCACTTTCTGCAGAAAATCTCAACAGAAAAGATGATGAACTAGAATACTTGTACGAGTTAATTCGTATGAGACTGGAGAAATTATACAATGATCCTAGAATTCATAAAAATAAGATGAGAGTAGTAGGTATTGGAAGAATCGAACTACTCCCCGAATCAATCAAAAAAGTCCTAAAAAAATTAGATGAGGCCACCAAGGGATATGACAATCATTTTCTAAACATTGCATTGGCATATGGAGGACAATTTGAGTTGGTTGACGCAATAAAAAAGATTGGCCAGAAGATCAAAGACGGCTCAATTGATGTAAATGACATAGATAGAAAAGAGATCGAATCTAATTTGTACACATCACATTTACCTCAATCCTCCCCAGACATGATTCTTAGAACCTCAGGAGAAAAAAGATTAAGCGGTTTTTTGATGTGGCAAAGCGCATACAGTGAGTTGGTTTTTATGGATATATTTTGGCCAGAATTTAGGAAAATAGATTTGATGAGGGCAATCAGAACATTTCAAGAAAGAAAAAGAAGAATGGGAAAATGATAGAAGAGACTTCAGCAGGAATAGTTTTGTTCCGTAGAGAAAACGATAAGATACTATTTTTATTGCTACATTATCCGTCTGGTCATTGGGATTTTGTAAAAGGCAAAATGGAAAAAGGAGAAACGCCTCATGAAACTGCAATTAGGGAGACACGAGAAGAGACAGGAATTACAGATGTCACATTCTTAGATAATTTTGAAGAGTGGATTCAATATAATTTTCAATATGACGGGGAGCTTGTAAACAAAAAAGTAGTTTTCTTTTTGGCAGAAACAAAATCAAAAGATGTCGAAATTTCTCACGAGCATTTGGATTACACCTGGATGGACTATGTTACTGCAATGGAGAAGACCACATTTGATAATGCAAAGACTGTTCTATCAAAATCATATGCATTACTTTCCAAGACTTTGTAGTTGCATTTCTTTTGCAACTTTAGCCGGGTCTTTTGAATTTAGAATGGTTCTTCCGACAATCAAATAATCGGTGCCAGACTCTAGAACTTCGTTTACCTTTCCGCCCTGAGTTCCTACCCCAGGAGAATAAATGTCGAGTTTTTTTCCCGCCTGCTTTTTGCAATACGAGATAATTTTCGGAAAGGTTGCGCCTGCCACTATTCCATCAACCTTGGATTCTAGTGCCCAGTTTAGAAATAACTGGTAGAGTTGCTGTTTTTTGCCCATTTTAACCTCCATATCATAGGATAGTTTAGCTTCTGGGGCACTCATGTGACAGAGTGTGATTACGCCCTTTTCTTTTTTGTGAGATGACTTTACAAGATTTTTCAAGCTGTCAAGCCCCATTATCGGATTTGCAATAACTGCGTCAAAACCAAGTTCCCATAATTTTTCAGCTGTTACTCGATTTGTGTTTCCAATATCGTTCAGTTTAATGTCAGCGATAGTTTGCAATCCAAAACTATGAGCAGCTTTAGTAATTTTTGAGATTTGTTTTGCACTTAGAGGTAACAGTAAATGAAAATTAAGTTTAATTGCGCAAAGATATGGATTTAATTTTTTTATGTTTTGAATTGTTTTTGTTTCTAAATTGGTTACAGAGTAATCATAATCGTTGGCAAGAATTACTTTGCCGTTGCTTTTTGATAGTTTTGAAATCCTAGTTTTGAAGGTGGCCATAGTCTACAAGGGGATGAGTATCTTTGAGCTTTATAATTTTCACATAAGAATATCCGTGTTCGGAGGGACTGTTGACAAATGAAGGCTCAGAGTTGTTGTTTGTAAATTTTAAAAATGGTTTTTGCGGATCTTTGTCAAGAACTACATGACAAAAGTATGATGTTCCTTCCTCTGTAAAGTTCATAAATACACCGACTAGCCATTTATCATTATGTGGAAACAGGAATAGAGGGAAGGGACTTTCCTCAAAACCATAAGTTAGTTTTGCAAGACTGGATAGATCTTCAAGCTCAATTGGTTGGTATCTATCAGGTGTTCCATTACCAGGTCTAAGTGTATCAGGTAATGATTTAATCCGAACGATTGGAGAATAAAGTTTGCTTGTATCAGTGGTAGAATTTACAATCTCTGTGTGTTCACTGTCCCCCC
>JASFUC010000028.1:0-12162 GCA_050050475.1 Nitrosopumilaceae archaeon | reverse complement strand
CAAATTACTATCTTTTTTCAAACTTGCAACACCTGAATTAACCATAGACCAAACTGAGAAGGCCAAACAAATCTTAGATGTTCAACAAGAAAAAATTGACGAAATATCTAAACTCAAAAAACAGTTTGAAGACTTCAAAAAGGAAAGTCAAAACGAAATTGAGAAATTAAAATATTTTAACGATGTAAGTTCTGCATACCTGCAACGAGGGGAGTTTCCAGAGCTCGAAAAACGTGGTGACAAAAGAGTATTCAAGTACAAATCACTGGATAATTTGAAGAAATCTAACAAGTAACTCGCTCAAATTTATGATGATAAACTGACCTTTGAAATTTATTGGATAGCTAATTTGAAATACTAAGATGGTGCTGTCTTCTATCTTGTGTGGAGGACGTAACACTTGAATGAGAATGATTTGATTTTCGCGATATAGTTATAGGTTAACACTGCAAAATACTGCAAACTTATTGTTGAGTTTATAAATTATGAATATTTTTATTCTAATTTTATTTTATTATGGTAACTGGCACATCTGATTTGTGAATTACATAATTTGCAACACTTCCTATAAACAATCCCCCCTCAGGATCCGGGCCTCTAGAGCCAATAACAATAATATCCATTTTTTTGTTTTCAGCAAAAGTAACAATTGACTTTCCAATATTTTTACTAGTTTTGATTATTCCGGTAAATCCCACATCTGATTTTTTCGATATTGCTTGAGCCTGGGAAATCAATTTTTTACAATTTTGTTTTTTCTTTTCAATTATTTTTGGTGGAGGATTTATGAATGCTGGAATGTAGCATACATTCAAGCCCACAATACATGATCCTGTTTGTTTTGCAAGATTTAATGCAAATTTTAATCCTCTTATAGAATTTTTTGAACCATCCAAAGGCACCAAAATTTTGCTTATAGGTTTATTTCGCATTGTTAATTTTCTGTTATGGCCAATATTTAGAAAATTGGCTTAAACTCAAAGATGATAATAAAACCTAGTATTCATGGAGAATGTTATAAAAGACAATTTTGCATCAAAAACAAAGTATCATGTTATTAAAGGTAAAAATTCTTGGAATTGATTCTGGAGGTAAACCCGTAGTTTTTTTAAATAAAGATGACGCAGACGAATTAAACATAACTGCATCTGAGAGGGTTACAGTACAATCAAAAAAGAAAATAACTGCAATTGCAAATATTTCTACCACTACTGTCGAAAAAGGATATCTTGGTGTAAATGATGAGCTAAAAAAATCATTATCATTAAAACAAAATTCTTCAGTGAATATTGATGTTGCTCCCTTTCCCAAATCATTGCAATTTATACGAAACAAATTGTCTGGAAAAAAATTACTCTTTCACGAAATAAAAGAAATAGTACAAGATCTAGTAGATGGGAACCTCAATGAAAACGAGATCTCTGCTTTTGTTACTTCATTGCATATTGACAAAATTGACTTGGATGAGGCTACAAGTTTGTCGCGGGCTATGGTGGAAAGTGGTAAAGTGCTCAACATTGGCAAAAAAATTATTGCTGACAAACATAGTATTGGCGGAATTCCTGGAGACAAGACCACACTACTTGTGGTGCCAATTATAGCATCAGAAGGATATACAATACCAAAGACATCCTCAAGAGCAATTACTTCTGTTGCTGGAACTGCCGATAGGGCAGAAGTCTTAATGCCAGTAGAATTTCCAATAAAAAAAATGTTGGAGATTGTTAAAAAATCAAATGGTTGCATAATGTGGGGCGGCGCAATTGATTTGGCGCCGGCAGATGACATGTTTGTAAAGACAGAATTTTCTTTGCATATTGATCCCTTGTTATTGCCATCCATTATGAGCAAGAAAAAAGCAGTTGGTGCTACTCATTTGGTTGTAGATATCCCAACTGGGAGAGGTGCAAAAATGAAAACTACTGGCGAGGCAGATCTACTTGCAAGAGACATTATAGAGTTAGGAAGACGATTGGGAATTCATACTCACTGTGTCCTTACCTTCGGAGATCAGCCTATTGGCAACTGTATAGGCCCCGCACTAGAGGCTAGAGAAGCTCTAGAAGTAATTATGAACAAAATCAAAGTACCAGATCTTATCGACAAAACCTGTAATATTGCAGGAAGTCTGTTCGAACTTCTAGGTAGAAAAAATGGATATTCTCTTGCAAAAAAAATTCTGGAATCAGGAAAAGCAGAAAAAAAACTACGAGAAATCATAAAGGCGCAAGGAGGAGACCCTGCAATAAAGCCTGAAGACATCAAAATTGGAAAATATCGATTTGATTTTCGCTCAGAAACAACTGGAAACGTACTTTGGATGGAAAACAGAGTCATTGTTGAAATTGGAAGAGCTGCAGGAGCTCCAAAAGACAAGGGATCTGGGATTGTGTTTAACAAAAAAATTGGAGATGGTGTGAAAACAGGTGAGATACTCTATACCATATATGCTGAAAAATTGCATAAATTAGAGCGCGCTAAATCTATAGTTTTGAGTCAATTACCTGTCGGAGTAGGAAAGAAAGCAGACATGTTAATTCATCTGGTAAAAGAGTCACCAGTAGTAGAGAGAACCTTTGTGATAGACAGATGAGTTGTTTTTGATATTAAAACTTCCAATCAAGTATTGCTTTTGAAATCATATCTGACAGATCAATTTTTGTAACCTTTCCCTCAATTGAATTTGTGCTCACAATCTTGTTAACTCCTGCTTTGTATAATTTATTTTCAGCATCTCCTACCAATACAGGATGAGTGCAAGCCAAGAATATCCTATCAAAATTTTTCCTGCCAAGGAATTCAATTGTTTTGAGGACACTACCTCCAGTACTGACCATGTCATCGAAAATTACAAGATCTTGTCCTGGAGTTAGTCTTGGTTTTTTTGACAATATTGTCAGTTTACCTGATTTTCTGTTTCTTTGTTTGTTTAAAGCAATACAAGCAGCATTAATTTTATTTGCAAAATTTTCAGCACTATCTTTCCAGAACAGGTCTGGCGATACAACTAGAGGATTTTTAAGATTCATTTTTTTAAAATACCTTGCAAATAAATTTACTGCAGACAAATTTTTCACAGGAATTTTAAAAAATTCCAATGCATCCTTACTATGAAAATCAACAACGATTATTCTTGTGGCACCAGCTGATTGAAATAATTTTATGATTACAGATAATGAAATAATTTCTCCTCTGAGGAATTCTTTGTCTTGTTTTGCATATCCCATATATGGCATAATGACGCATACATCTGGACTCATTTCACGTGCCTTTGATATCAAAAAAAGTGAATGAATTATGTTGGTATCTACGGGTGGATGGGTGGACTGAACTACTATGATTTTTCGTTTTTTGGAAGTCTCAGTTATGGTTATCTGACTTTCCCCGTCTGGGAAAACTCTTACCTTTGTAGACAAATAGTCAGCTTTTAGTTTTTTTGCAATTTTTTTTGCAAGTTTTTTCGAGGATGGACCTCCTATAACTGTGTACTCAGACATATTCATCATTAGGGTTTGATGTTTTTTTCATTTTATTTTTTGACTGACAAAGTTTATCTCGCTCTTGTAGGTAAAACACTTTAATAAATTTGCATTAATTCCAAAATTTGCATATTTATTTTGCAATTTCTTTTATGTTTAAAAACACCAATTGCCTAATTATAGATTTGAGGTGTTTTGAATTGCGTTTTTAGTTGAGGTTGAATTGTTTGCATGGTGTCCTCCATTAAATGTCTGTACTGAATCCTTATTGCATCCATTTTTGTTTCTATATCGCGAGTGTTTATCTTAATTTTTAAAATTTTAGAGAGCATAGTTAAGGAATTAATTGCAGCCATTGGATCTGGGAAAAAAGGATGACACTCTGAATACAAAACAAGAAGAGGAATATCTGATTTTCTTAAAACTGAAATAAATGCAGCGTCTGGCCCAAAAATCGATCCTTCTAAAAATTTTGGAATTTGATTACGATAAAGTATGCTCTCCAAGGAAGAATGAGTCGCCAGCCCATAAACTTGGGTTGAGGTAAAAGATGGGTTAGTAGACTCCATTCCACTTACACAAATTACTCTCTTGATTGCATTTTTGATACAAAATTTCTGAATAACAAAAGCAAACTCCTCTGCCAAATAATCGTCAAACGGGGCATCGGAAATAATTGCAAAAAGATTATTTTTATGATATGCCCTAATGGGGCCAATTATTTCCCCATTCTCAACAAATAACACAGGTGGAAGATCGATCAGCTCAATTTCTTCAGATGGTTCCATTTTTAAAAAATGAATTAGATATGATATTGAAAAAATACCTACTAGTCCGTTACTTGGAAAACCAACAAGCAAGGTGTTTTCCTGCGTTTGGAAATCAGGTATTTTCAACTAAGTTTTTTCATAGTAAATGAGATTAAAACAGATTGCAATATTCTCACTGTTGGTAACCATTCTAAATTTGGGAAATTAATTCCTTTTTACTTTGTTATTGTGGCATGATTTTTAAGAACACGGGATTGCACTAGACGTCATACCAATGTACTTCGTTTAGGTTAATACCTTGCATTCCCGTGATTTGCATTAAACCGAAATTTAATGCAAACAACTTAGACTAAACTGGTAATTAAAGATGCAATACAAATCTCAATTTTGGTTTTAGATTCTTTTTAAAAATGATAATTGTATTATATTAATAAATAGAGACACCGTGTCTTTGGAAATTTATGTCTCAAGTCGGCACTACCTCTGAAGGAGTACCCGTAATTCTACTTAAAGAAGGGACCAGACAATCCAGAGGCAAGGATGCACAAAGAAACAACATTCGCGCAGCAAAACTGATCGCCGAAATTATTCAAACTAGTCTAGGTCCACGTGGAATGGACAAAATGTTAGTAGATTCAATTGGGGATATTACAATTACAAATGATGGGGCTACCATTCTAAAAGAGATTGATGTGCAACATCCAGCTGCTAAAATGATGGTAGAAGTCGCCAAAGCTACCGACAGTGAGGTAGGAGATGGCACCACCTCTTCTGTAGTTTTGGCAGGAGCATTGCTTGAAAAAGCAGAATCACTAATCGATGATGAAATACACTCAGTAATTATCGCAGATGGCTACAAAAAAGCCTCAAGAAAAGCAACTGAATTCCTCAAAGAAATTGCAATTGATGTAGACCCAAAAGATAGGGATGTTTTAGAAAAGATTGCTCATACTTCGATGCAGACAAAATTGGTTTCATTAGATGCAACCGATCTTGCCAAGCTTGCGGTAAATGCAGTAATGGCTGTGATGGAAGAAAAAGACGGACAATTTAAAGTGAATCTTGATAATATTAAAGTCGAAAAGAAAACCGGAGGATCCATCTCAGATAGCGCATTAGTGAGTGGAATAATTTTGGACAAGGAGATTGTACACAGTGGCATGCCTCGAAGAGTAGAAAATGCAAAAATTGCTCTAATTAGCGAGGCACTTGAAATTAAAAAAACCGAATTTGAGGCAAAATTAAACATCTCGAGTCCAAACCAAATCAAATCTTTCATGGATGAGGAAAGTCAATTATTGCGAGACATGGTAAAGACAATAAAATCAACTGATGCCAATGTGGTTTTATGCCAAAAAGGAATTGATGATATTGTTCAGCATTACATGAGTAAGGAAGGCATTCTTGCTGTCAGAAGAATTAAAGAAAGTGACATGTCCAAACTGGCAAAATCCACTGGTGGGAGAATAGTTGGAAGTGTAAATGACCTAAATAATACTGATTTGGGTTCTGCACAAAACGTTGAAGAGAAAAGAGTAGAAGAAGACAATTGGGTGTTCATTGAAGGATGCAAAAACCCCAAAGCCATTAGCATACTGATTCGCGGTGGGTCTCAGAGAGTAATCGATGAGGCAGACAGGTCAATGCATGATGCATTGATGGTAGTAAAAGATGTTGTTGAAAACCCCAAATTTGTTTATGGTGGAGGAGCTCCAGAAGCTTTTGTTGCAATGAAGCTTAGGGAATGGGCAAAATCACTTTCAGGAAGAGAACAACTAGCTGTTGAAAAGTTTGCAGATGCCATGGAATCTATTCCCCTTGCGCTATCAAGAAATGCAGGAATGAATCCGATTGATTCTATAACTCAACTACGATCAAAACAAAATGCAGGGGATCGTTATACTGGGGTAGATGTAATTAATGGTGTAATTGCTAATTTTGAAAATTTGGGAGTAATGGAACCTCTTAAAGTAAAAGAACAGATCATAAAATCTGCCACAGAGACTGCAAACATGATTTTAAGAATTGATAATGTTGTTGCAGTTTCAAGATCTGCACCCTCTGAACCACAAGGAATGCCCAGTGGAATGGGAATGTATTGAGAAATTTGAATTAAACTCAGATTTGAGAATTGACATTATGTTGTTAAATTATTATTCTGTAGTTCGTTTATGGCCAAATCCAAAAAACCAGTAAAAAAGGCTGAGCCAATTTCGGTATGGCGATCTGGACTATCTGATGTAGATAGAGTTTTTGACAACTTTCGAAGAGATTTAGAAAAATCATTTACATCATTTCCTGAAATCTCTTTTCCTCGGTTCCCAAATATTCCAGAAACTGCATGTGATATTGCAGATGAAGGCAATCAATTTCGGTTAACTATGGATATGCCTGGAATTAAGAAAAACGAGATAGATGTCAATGTAACTGATAACGCTATAGAGGTAACTGGAGAACACAAAGAAGAAGAAAAGAAGAAGAACTATCTCAGAAAAGAACGACATCATGTCTCTTATTATCAGACAATTCCACTGTCTGAAAAAGTGGTACCGGGTAAAGTAAAAGCAAAACTCACAGATGGGGTACTGGATGTTATACTTCCAAAGGAAAAACCAACAAAGGTATCTCCAAAAAAATCGATAAAGGTTCAATAATCTTTATTTTTTTATTTTTTGACATCATCAAAATTTTTTAAATTAAAAATCAAGTACCTCGTGGTTGCTCGTAATCTTTTTTTACAATTAATTCATCAAATCCTTCATCAACCATGGGCGTTTCTAATTCCCTTAGTTGCTTGTAAATTACTGTTAATGGAAATGGATCTCGTCTGCTTCTTTGCCGTTTCTCCAACAGCCCCCTTGAAGTATTCATAAAAATTCCTCTTATTTTGGCATTGTATTTTCTTGCCAAGTCAATGTGCTGTTTTCTTATTGCCACTGTAAGATTTGTGTCATCAATAACAACTCCTTTTCCTTCTTTCAGGTATTCTTCAATATACTTCAATTCTTTTTTCCTATCATTGTCAAAAAATGACAAAGCAATTCTTTCATGGTCAAAATTTGCTTTGATGTAAGAAGTTTTTCCACTTAGGGCAACACCAATCATTAAAACATATTCTAACTTTTGCACATCTGTCTTGCTACAAGTAGCAATTTATTGATTTTTTTGAAATTATTGATTATGAATGATATCAAACTTGATGCAACAAAATTTACTCATACTGTTCAGACAGCTGGGGTGTTACGGAGTTTTGGGGAATATACTGTAAAAATTACTGCTCCTAGCTCAAAAAGTTCCTTTATGACATTTGAGTATGGAATTGGACCTAAAGAATATGATTCCCCACGCGAACAAATGAAATCAGGAATAAATCCCAGCGAGGTTGTATGCAATGAAGGATTTGGTTTGTCTATGAAAACCTCAAATGGAAAAACAATTTGCCTGACAAAATCCACATCTGAGGTCCAAATTCAACTAGGCTGGGCCAGAACTTTTTAGGTTTTGAAATTATTTTGGTTTTTCCTTGCTAATTAGATTAGATTAATTTTAAAATTCGACACATTAATTTTGAGCACAACTAGCCTAGAAATTCAATTCTTTTAGACTTTAACATCATGCAAATATCCCAAGGAGTGATTACCTGATCTTGATAAATTACATATGGGTGAAGCATAGTATACATTATCTTTGAAATCTCTGTCAAGTTAACATCCTTGGAAATTCTTCTAGCTTCTGCAAGCCTGAGGGATTCCTCAACACTTCTTTCAAGGAATCTGGGTGTTCTTAAAAAATCAAAATCCTGTGCCAGACTTTGAATTAATAACCTATCACTGATGAAAAAATTTGTATCTTTTAGAAGTAGTTTCCTAGTGTTTTTCTCTAACATCGTACCAATAATTTCTTTTATTGTGTCATCTTTATCAAAGGTGGATACTTTCTTTTTAGGAAAATCGGAAAGTGTCAAGTCGGTTATACAATTTGCGCCAATCTCTAAAATCTTTCTTCCGGATATGGCAGAATATCCTCCAAGATGATTTGGAATTATGGAAAACGCTCTTCGAGTTTCGGACCATCTATCAAAAAGTTCTCCTAGGCTGGTATCTTCTGCCAAAATTAGTAGGTTCTTGTCTGTAATTTGCTCGACTGTGGTATCGTCAAAAAATACAGAGGAAGGATTTCTGAATACGTTTTCAATTATTTCTCTTCCACCTATCACACCGATTGGCACTTCGTCTCCTTCGGTTACTACTAGTGAGTCAGTAAATGACTCTAAAACATGAATGAGCATTCCTGTTGCAACCCATACCTTGTTCTCCTTTCGTATACTTACAGCGGGGGTGGATTCAAAAGATAATGGTAACAACTCTTTTAGAGTTTTGTTTAAAATTGCCAAACGCTGTCATAATTTTTGGCACCAAGTTGTTTATTATTTTATCAGATCATGGTGGCAAAAATGAAACTCTTTAGGGGATCTTATTTTTCTGACCTGTGTTTCTAAAAGAAGGGATAAATATTTGATTTTGTTATTTCCGATGCAAACTCGTTTAGACTTTGCAACCAAAAGGAGTTTTGGTTTCCTCCTTTTTTAATCAATGATAACTAGTCAAGTTTCTTGATTCATTTTCCTTAACAGGTGTTTTCTGACTAGAATGGGAATGTTGTAGTAAGTTGCCAAAGCAATTGCATCAGATGCACGAAAATTTCGAAATATCATGTCTTTTTTGCCTGTAAAATACAGATTTGCTCTAAAAATCCCTCCTGCCTCAAAGATTTTCACCTTTACTAAAAAAATCTCATTTTCCTCGCAAATTTGCTCCACTAGGCGATATATTGTTGGGGGATCTTCACGCTTCCCGTCTAAAAAATTAGAAATAAAACTTGCAACCTCTGGTGAAAATCCAGACATTAACATTTCTGCTTTTTCATCTTTGAGCAGTACTGCACCTGAAGCTTCATTGACTATACCCACCCTGTCAATTTTTAGGGTTTCATAATCTGCATCTATTTTATCTATCTCCATTATGCCTGTTCACCAAATTTTGTACTATGTTCACGCCTCAAAAAAATAAAAACATTAGTCAATCTCATCCAAATACACTTCATCTGACTCTTCAATTGTTATGGGCTCAAAATTACTCGTCTTGCATTGTGGGCATTCAATAATTATTGTTGCACCCGCTCTCTTGGAAAACACGTTACCGCATGACTTGCATACTCTCAATTCACTGATACCTGTCATACGAATTATTCTGTTTTCTTCTTATTTTACGTGTTGAAAATAATCACAGTTGATATTAATTGGAGTCTTCTTTTTGATTTTTGGCTTGCCTCTTAATCCATTGCATTCTCACGTTACCATCTGAATCCGATGAATCAATTTTTATAAAAATGGTTTCAAAAAATTAATTATTTAAAATTATTTTTTGGGAAGGATAGGAATTTTTCCAGTTTATTTCTTATTCTGATTTGCAATAATAATTTTTTCTTATCGGATACTAGTCTAAATTGGTTAAATCTATTTCTTGATTAGTCTTAGGAACTTTTCCAAACTGTTTGTGTTTATTACGTCTTTTTTCTCTAGCCAACCTCTCCTTGCCTGACCTACTCCCAACCTCAAGAACTCGAACTCCTCAGGAGAATGAGCATCCGAATCAATGACAAACCTGCATCCCTTAGATTTTGCAAATCTTATGTGGTCATCTTTCAAGTCTAACCTGCCTGCAGATGCATCAATTTCCAGAATCACGTTATTTTGCTTTGCTTTATCACAGACAAGATCCATGTCAAGGTCACATGGCTCTCTTTTCTGAATCAATCTTGAAGTTGGGTGAAACAAAATGTTTACTTGGGGGTTTTCAAGAACCTTGAGGACTCTTTTTGTTTGCTCTTTTTTTGACAAATTAAAGTGAGAGTGGATGGAAGCACCCACGATATCGAGTTTGCTTAAAACGTCATTTGAAAAATCCAAAGATCCGTCTTTTAAAATATCAACCTCGGTTCCTTTTAGAACTTTAATTCCATCAATATTCTGATTTATTTTATCAATTTCCTCAGACTGTTTCTCTAGTTGTTTTTCATCAATGCCTCCTGCAATACTAAGTCTCTTTGAATGATCTGTTATGGCTATATACTCTAGTCCAAACTGCTTTGCAGCATTGGCCATGTCTGAAATTGTATGTTCTCCATCTGACCAAGTAGAATGCATCTGCAGGTCCCCCTTCAGGGAATCGTATTTGATGAGTTTTGGAATTTTCTTTTTCTGAGCAAGTTCTATTTCTCCTACGTTTTCTCTCATTTCTGGTGGAATCCATTCCATTCCCAAACTCTGATAGATTTCTTCCTCCGTCTTCCCATAAAGGAATTTATCTCCTTTAAACATCCCATATTCATTTAATTTCCAACCTTTCTCATTGGAAATCTTTCTCAATCTTATGTTGTGCTCTTTGTTGCCTGTAAAATATTGAGATGCGGCGCCAAAACTATTGGTAGTCACTATCTGTAAATCCACATCTAGTCCGTTATCCAGCTTGACAAAGGTTTTTGTTTTTCCAGAAGAGTAGACATGAATAATTTCTGGCATCGATGTAAAAAAATCAATGACTTTTTTTGGATTATTGGTTTGAACCAAAAAGTCACCGTCTCCTATGGTCTCCTTCATTCTCCTTGAAGAGCCACAAAGAATGGCTTTTTTTACGCCGGGTATTTTGGCCAGTCTTTTTTCAATCTCTTTGAGAACAGGAAACATTTGCCCAATTAGGAATCTTCCCTTGTGTTTTTTGTAAAATTCTATGCTGCGAATGATGTCTTGTTCACTCTTCTCTCCAAACCCAGAGATTTCTTGAATTTTGTGGCTTCTGGCAGCTTCTTCAAGTTCTGAAATGGATTTTATTTTGAGTTTTTGCCAGAGGGTTTTTACGGATTTTGGGCCTACTCCTTCAAGCCCCATTAGTTCCTCAACGTCAACTGGAATTTTCTTTTTAAGATTTTCGAGATGTTTGCTTTTTCCGGTGGTTAGCATCTCTTCAATTTTTTTACCAATTCCCTGACCAATCCCAGGTATTTTCAATATTTCATCCAATCCTCCCCTTTCATATATGATGGAAATTTCTTCAGACAAGGAATCGACTACCCTGTTTGCATTGTCGTAAGCTCGTGCTTTGAAACCGCCATTCAGGAGGTTTTCATACAATCCAATAATTGCTAGAACTTTGGATATTTCTGAATTTTTCAATCTATTTCAAAACATAAATTATGAAACAAGTAGTTTTCCCTGATTTTTACTTGTTTTTATTCAAATTAGAAAACAAACTCAAATCTTCTTTCTTTAAATGACGGATTGATTTTCCCAACTATTGGGATGGGATTACTACAAAAAATGCATTGATTTTTCTCATTTAGATTCCACTCTAAAATATCAAAGTTATAGCGCCTAACTACGATTTTTTTGCATTCATGGCAGTATGTATGCTCTAAAGGATGACCTGGAACATTTCCCACATATGCATACCGTAATCCTTCTTCTTGCGCAATTTTGTGATGCTTCTCTAAAGTTTCTATGGGAGTTGGGTCAAAATCCATCATCTTGTATGATGGATGAAATTGTAAAAAATGAATGGGCATGTCTGGACCAAATTCATTGTATATGAACTTGCATAATTTTTTAGCATGCTCAAGATCATCGCCAACTTTGGGAACTACTAAATCTGTAATCTCAATGTGTATGTCCGTTTTTTTCAGTTCTTTGAGGGATTCAAAGACAGGATCTGAATTTGGGATTCCAATGTATTTTCTAACAAATTCTTTTTGCCCATTTCCCTTAAAATCAACAGTTATGGAATCAAGAAACTCATTCATCATTGAAATTGATTGGGGAGTAGCGTACCCATTGGATACGAAAACATTGAACAGTCCCT
>JASFUC010000027.1:0-12677 GCA_050050475.1 Nitrosopumilaceae archaeon | reverse complement strand
CTTCAATTCGAATTTGACTTTTTCTGCATTTTTTTGAAGATCAAAGATTATTTTTAAAAAAACATACCATTTTAAAATCCACTTTCTAGTCCTCCAAGAAAAAAACTATCAATTTTTGCAATATTCACAATATCTTTTATTGGTATTATGCCAACCGTATTAGCAGATAACCTCGCTGTTCAAATTCCTGAGAAACTCTTTTGGTTCCTAACTTGGTAATTGAATCCCCATTAACTAAAATCTGAATTTATTCGTAATATTTTGAAACTTTTCAAGGGTTCTAAAACATCTTATCTCTGTCATTGTATGTTGAGAAAATATAATGGAGAAAAACTATCGGGAGTAATAATTTCTCAGTTTGCTTAGTGGACTAAGATGATTTTTCATACTCCAGAGATAAGACTCACTAAACATGATTACAGAACCACAAATTACTACTAAAAACAGATCACAATAAAATCAGTAACTTACAACATTCCCATAACTTATATTATTTTTAGGAAAACTACGTAATCTAATAACATCTATCTTATGAATTAAATTTTGAAAATAATCCTAGGATGTACATAAACTTCACCTGTGGTTGTCAAATTCAGGATCATAGTGGGATACTTGTAAAGGAGTGCTCTGCCCACAGGGAAGGGAATTTTTTAAAATAAAAGATCTTGTTTATTTTTGATTAGTTTGATGCCAATTTATTTTTTGAAAGCCTAAAATTTGTTTTTTTAAGTTTGAATAATAATGAAGTAATTCCTATTGCCAGTAGTGCCGGAACAATCATCACTGCACTAAAAAAGTCATATGGTATCATGCATGAAAGTGAAGCAATAATCATTATTGCCGATGCCACAATTAAAGCAAAACCTAAAGATGTGATAAAGTTTGCAGTATCGTTTCTTAGAAGAACTAATAAGGAAGAAATAGCAAAAGGTACAAGAATTATTCCCACAGCTACGGTAATTGCAACTTGTGACTCTGAAGGTTCTAAATGAAACCCATAAGTACAAACATTTGATTCTAAATTAAATATTGAAAAGTCAGATGCCAATAAAGCTATTGAAAAGAAAATAAAAACAGCACCAATTATGCCAGCATTGATTGACAATAAGGGATAGTCCATTATTTTGATTGTAGTCAATTTGTAAATTAAATAAACTCCAGAGAATTTAAAAACAAAGTATGGGCTCTCTGAAAATTACGATATATACGTATTCTACTTGTTATCTATAAAATAACCGAGAGATTAATTTTTAAATTTCTTATTATATTCTACGTAATCAATACGGGATTTGTGTAAATAGAATTGTTGTTTTGTTTTTTTATGTACGACTATTCTTTACTAAATGCAATTATGGATCAAGGAAAGTTATGTTCTAATATGTTTAGACTATCCAGCGATTATAACCATCTACATATTGAAACTTTTAAAAAAACTATGATGGAAACTAAAGGAATAACAGATTTAAAATCCATTTATGAATCCTGGCTTTCTAACTTGGATAAAACGTATGGAATTGAATTAAAAAGTAAAAGATTTTCATCAATTCTTTCGAGTTATATTGATTCATTGATCGATTTTAGGAAAACCTGCAAGATTCTAGGTCTTCCTATTAACGAAATTGATGAAATTATGTATGAATATAAGAAATTTTTGTTTAATTTTCCCTCAGCAAAGGACATTGAAAAAAATCCCTTATCAACTCCATCTGAAATAATTTACTCAAAGAAGAAAATCGAACTGATTCATTACCTAAATGATAATCCAAATTCAATTCCTGTAATTCTAGTATATGCTCAGATCAATCGATTTAATATCATGGATTTAATGCCAGAAAAAAGTGTTGTACAAAATCTAATGTCGAAAGGATTTGACGTATTTGTAATCCATTGGGGATATTCTGGAATACATGATGATTATTTGACTGTAGATGACTATATCCGACGTCTGGATGAATCTATACACAAAATCAAAGAAAAAACCAACCAGCAAAAAATTTCTATGATTGGATATTGCTGGGGAGGGATTCTATCTTTGATGTATACTGCATTGTTCCCCAACAATATTCAAAATTTAACAATATTGGCCACACCTGTTGATTTTTCCAAAGATACCAGTCATCTTTCCATATGGGCTAAAGATATTGATGTAGATAAGATGGTGGATGAATTTGGACATTTAGATCCCATGTTTTTAGATGTAGGATTTTTTATGCGAAATCCATCACGAAATTTTGACAAATATTTTAAAATGATGTCAAAATTAAGTGATAAATCATTCTTAGAGAATTTTTTTGCAATGGAAAGATGGTTATATAACACTCCTCCTATTCCAGGAGAATATTTTAGAAAAATCATAAAGGATGGATACAAAAATAATCTTTTAATTAAAAACCAGTTACAAGTTTTAGGTAACTCCATAAATTTAAAAAAAATTCACTGTCCCGTTCTTATGGTTGTTGCTGCAAAGGATGATTTGGTAACTCCTAAATCAACATTGTCTTTGGGCAAACATATATCCAGTGATAAAAAAATGACAATGGTCTACCAAGGAGGACATGTTGGCTTGTGTATAAGTAGTAACGCGCAAAAATCTCTTTGGCCAAAAATTGCTGAATGGATTAACGATAACTCTGAGGATAATACTTTATTGGAAAATTTAGAAAAATCAAAAATGGACATTACTATGAGTGCGTAACAAGAAAACTATCTTTCCAAAATATTTGCTTAACTTATAATAAAATTAATGCAGATATTCAGATTTATTTTTGTATTTTTAAATGATCTTTAGATGAATGGGTAAATATGAAAATTTAGATTAAATTCAGTATTTACCATTCACTGTACATAAAATACCGAAAAACAATAGATCAAACATAAAGAAAATCTAGGTATTGATAACGATATTATGAAAAGAGGTCAAATTTCTTGGCAATAGTCCTTTCAAATGGGCAGGTTCAAAAACGGGAATTTAATCTACCAGACAAAGTAAAAATAAATTCCTTATCGGTAGCATTTGATGACAAAACAATTCTCTCTGATATTTCTCTAAAATTCAAAGAAAACAAGGTTACAGCCATAATGGGGCCTTCTGGATGTGGCAAAACCGTATTGATAAGGTCACTTAATCGTATGCACGATCTGAATAGTACTGCCAAAATTTCTGGCAACGTATTTTTAGATGAAATTGATTTGTATTCAAATTCATTTGATCCATATCATCACAGACAAAAAATAGGAATGGTATTCCAAAAACCAAATCCATTCCCTACAATGTCTATTTATGACAATGTAGTTGCAGGATTGAAACTAAACGGTTTACGAGACAAAGACAGACTAAATACAATAGCAGAGCGATCTCTTAAGATGGCGTATTTGTGGGATGAAGTAAAAGACAGATTAGACATACCTGCAACAGATCTTTCTGGTGGGCAACAACAAAGGCTTTGTATTGCACGCGCACTTGCAGTGAAACCCGATGTCCTATTAATGGATGAACCAACATCTGCATTAGATCCTAATTCTACTCTGATGATCGAAGATGCTTTAAGAGAATTAAAAAAAGATATGACGGTAATTATGGTCACTCATAATTTAGAACAAGCCAAACGTGTAGCAGATTTTGTGGTATTCATGTATCTTGGCAAGGTAATAGAACATGGGGAAATTAATCAAATGTTTCAAAATCCAAAGCAAGATCTTACAAAAAAATATCTTTCTGGAATTTTTGGGTAATCAACCAAAGACTTTCCGGGTTTTATTCTAAGTAATACCATCATCAGAAGAATTTTTTGAGGGTTCAATTTGTCTTTCAATTTTTTCAAATCTTAAAATTAAAAATACAGCTAAAGCACTAATTAATGCAACATAATATTCTCCAATTCCAATTGCAAGACCCATTCCTGCAACAACCCATAGTGTAGCAGCACTTGTTATTCCTTTAACATGCCCTTTATGTGCAATTATAGTACCCGCTCCTAAAAACCCAATTCCTGCAACAATTCCTGCGGCAATTCTGCCAGGTTCAATGTCAAAAGAAAGGGAAGACACTGTAAAAATGGTAGCTCCTAAAGAGACCAACATATGAGTTCTTAACCCAGCTGGTCTGTGTTTTAATTCCCTTTCAAACCCAATTAGAGCTCCGAGTCCAATTCCGAGCAATAATCGAAAAATTATTTCAAAATCAAAATTTTGAAATCCTTCAAACAACATACATTAGTATATCAAAATTAGATAAAAAAAACTTGGGTAAATCCCAATTCTGAGATTTAAAAAATACGAATAATGATAAAAATTACATAATCAAAAAATTTCTATATAGCAAAAATACTTTGAAAAAAAGTTTTTTAATTGTAATGAAGTATGTTTGCTATGTCCACAAACCAATTCTCCGAATTAATAAAACAAGAGAAAGCAAAGATAAAAGCGGTAGAAGACAAAATCAAAAATGCAAAAATTGAACTAAAAAAAGTAAAAACTGAATCAAAAAAGGTAATAGATACAGCAAAAATTGCAGAAAAGAAAAAGGAAAAAGAAGCAAAAAAGGTGGCAAAACTTCAAGCAAAGAAAAAGAGATTGGAAGCAAAAAAGAAGCTAAAAGAAACAAAAAAACAATTTAAAGACACCAAGAAAAAAGCAAAGAAAGAAGCAAAATCTAAAGTTAAATCAGCAAAGAAATTATTAAAACAAGTAAGGAAAGAAGCAAAATCCTAACCTTATTGTTCTGTTTTAGAAGATAACGAAACTGATAATTTATTGTAAATTTCACTACGAATTTCCTTTGCTTTTTCTAATAATGTGGACAATCTAGATTCTTTTTTGGAATGGATTTTTAGAAAATCTATAGTAATGTCACAATCATGAACCATTCCTAATAATTCCTGAAGTGATTTCATATTGTCAATTAAATGGCGATATGAGTCATTTGGTTCAACTTCTAAAATATATCGTAGTTTTTTGGCAGTCTTTCTCATAGAGTGTAATTCTTTAATTTTAGATTCATCAGAGATAACTATTGGAATGTCTTTCTGTATTTTCTTTACAAGATAGTATACTTTTTTTTCGTATTTCTGAGTGATTTTTTCAATCCCGATCTTTTTTGGTTTAGAAAATTTCAATTCTGATATTTTTTTTGCATTTTTTATTATTTTTCTGAGTTTTTTCTCTTTTTGTTTGACAATGCTTTTTATGATTTCATCATTTTCAGGTATTCCATTTTCTAATAATTTTTTAATAATTACATCTGCATCTCGAATAGAACTATTTTTTTTAAATACTGATTTGTAGGAAGAAACAAAATTATCTGTCTTTTTTCTTTTACAGGAATTTGGTAAAATAAAATAAACTGCTTCTAATCTACGAATAGCTGTACGCAAATCATGAATTTGTTTTTCTCCTGGTTCTTTTAGAAATTCATCCAATCTCTTTTTTGATTGGATTTGTTTATCATGAAAAATATTTTGAAAAACATTATCTTGATTACTCATGATACTTTGGAAAGATATTTGCTAATTTGTTTTTCTAATTTTTTATGGGTTTCTTCAATTGAATAATTTCCATTTACTAAAGTGAGATTGTATTTCTTTTTAAGAATCACAAATTCTTTAGCAAGCTTTTGTTGATATGTAATAAATGACTCGAACATGTCGTCAGATAACCCTAAATCTGCACCTGATTCATAATAATCCAAACTTTGTCTTTTTTCAAATACTCGATGAACTAGTGTAAAGGGGTCGACGTCAATATAGAATGTCATATCAGGAATGAGTGCAAAACTGAATAAATCACTGGACCATTTTCTTTTAATTCCTCTTACGGTGTTTCTAGCCATCAATGTGTAGATGTACCGGTCTGCCAAAACAACATAACCTGCTTGCAGGGCGGGAATAATTTTTTTTTCTAATTGATCAGCAAAATCTGCTGCATAAAATAACGCTAGAGTTCGTTTACCTAACGAAACATTTCGTTTAGCTTCTAAAATTCCTTGACTGATAAGGTCAGAACGATTTAATCCTGTATTTAGTACTGCATATCCATCTGCTTCAAGTTTTGCAGTAAGTATCTCGATTTGAGTGCTTCTGCCAGATGCATCTGGACCTTCAATGACAATTAGTCTTCCTGAAATTTCCAATTCTTTTAGGTATGATAATCCTCCAAACTTTTTTGTACCATACCATTTTGGTTTTCTATTTTTTATCCCTCTTACCAAATCTGACATTTAGGGAACCTCTATCACTGTTTTCTTTTTTAATTTTTTTGGAAGTAATTTTCGTATTTTTTCTCTCATAATTTTTTGCTGTTCTGGAATTTGTGCAGTTGCATCCATTATGTAAAAGTCTTCACGTTTACTCATCTCTTCATATTGATCAACTATTTTGCTTTGAAAAATTCTAAAACTATCGTAGATGTCTTTTGATAAATTAAGATCCATTCCAGCTTCGTAGAATTTAAGTTTCGGTCTTCCTGAAAGAATTCTGTCCATAGCAGTGTCAAGGGGTACTCTAAAGTAAAATGCAACATCAGGTTTTATTGCAAAATCGTAGACTTTTCTTACCCAGTTAAGATTACATCCTCTTGTGACGTCTCTTGCATAAGCTGTGTAAATGTACCTGTCTGCTAAAACAAAATATCCTGCACGCAATAGAGGAAGAATGTTTCTCTCAAACCTGTCTGCAAAATCAGTAGCGTGAAGTAAACTAAAGGTTGTAGGTGTTAAATTCTCTTTCTTTTTTCCTTTTGATGTAATCGATTTTACCATCTCTGAGGAGTTCCATTCGGTTCTAAATACCTCAAATCCATTAAATCGAAGCCATTTTTCTAATAAACGAAGTTGAGTGGATTTTCCAGAACCATCTACTCCTTCTACTACAATGAGTTTTCCTGGAATACCGTGATTTTTCAAAACTTTCCTAGAAGATATGGTCAATTATGATTTTACGAATAAATCAATCTATCTATAAATTTTCTATAGGTTTTACGGTAATTACGTAATTCCTAATGGTGGGAAATAAGATGGTTTTGATGTTTCAAAATAAATTTTGAGAGTTACCTTAATTCCAAGAATATTTTCCATTTTTGAACAAGCTTGATTTAACAATACTTCGGGAAAATGATTTTTTGAAACAAAAACATCTAGGTGTAATGAATCTAAGCTATTTGTTTTAGGTTTGACCAAAGTTCCAGTTTTATGGAAAATGTCACACAATGAAACAACTGTTGATATTTTTTTAATAGTTTTCTTATCTGTAGGTTCTAAAATATGATCGAATCGTGTAATGAGTGAATCAATTTTCTTTTTCTTTTTAGAGTAAATTATTGATAATGCAACAATCAGCTGTTCTCTATGAGATAAAATACTATCATCATCAAGTATAGTATACAAAACATTATCCACATCCCTAAATGATGACAGCTTGTCAATTTGAGAAATTGATTGAGCCAATAAAACCCGTTCTTTATCTGAAATCAAATTCATTGAAAATAACAATCTAACCAAGTCTTCTACGTATTGGGATAAGACGTCCGGTTGGCAAGATAGATGGATTAATTCTTCTACATGATCTTTCTCAATCTCATGTTGAGAAAATTCTTGTGGATATTGTAATGACAAAGACAAGGTCCCCTCTCGCAGACCCTGAGCACTTACAACCAATGAAGAAGAATTAAGTTTCTTCATCAATTCAGAAATAACAATAGAGCCCGCTTTGATTGTGTCAGCTCTACCACTACCAATAGACTCAATTTTTGTGAGTTTCTCCGTATTTTGGTTCAATAGTTCACTGGTAATGTTTTCCATTAATTCTAATGATAATGAATAATTATGCAATTTTTTGAGAGGATAATTGGTTTTTTCTTGATTGTATTTTGCAATTGCTCGAAGAGTTCCACCTACTCCAACTAAAACCACATCCTCAGAATCAGACGTGCCTAAAATTTCGCTAGTTGGTAAAAGTTCCTCTACATATTTTTTAATTTCTGTAATGTCCTTTCTAGAAAATTCTGAATTTGATGAAAACTTGTTTGTTAATCGTAAAGAGCCTAAGGGCAAAGAGATTATTTTTTTAATTTCAAAATTTTTTGATGATACTATTTCAAGGCTTCCGCCACCAATGTCAAAAAATACTGCTGTAGGTAAATTCAAGGAACGAATAGCACCAGCATATGAATAAAGCGCTTCTTCCTTTTCAGACAAAATTTTGAAATTAAATCCAGTTTCTTTTAAAATTCGGTCCACAAATTCTTGCTTGTTTTGTGCTTCTCTAACCGAACTTGTTGCTACAGCAATAACATAATCAATTTGCTCAAAATCAATAATATTACGAAATAATTTGAGAGCTTCTATTGTTTTTTCAACATGTGTTTTTTGGATTATCCCATCCATCAATCCTTCAGCAAGTTTGATACGGACTGACTCTTGATGATAAGGTTTGTATGAATTTTGCGAATTAACATTAAAGTTTACCATTTTCACTGAATTCGAACCAAGATCAATAACAGATGCTTTTGCAGTTCCATCTCTTGAGTTTGGGAATTTCTTCAATTCATTTTTTTTTGACAAGATCATAAATTTATCCTCATTGAATTAAAAAAAATTATCTATCTGCATAGTTTTTTAAGTTGCTTTGGAGTTATCAAACTTCTTAACGATCCTGAAATTTTAGTTTTTACAGGATTACACCTTATATGAACAAGACCAGCTTTCTTCAATGTAATATCAATATTGTTTGAATCATTCGAAATAATTGTTCCCACCAGATTTGTCAAATGAGGTTCATGACCAACTAATAAGACTGTTGAAGTTGGTTTTAAGGTGGTTAATTTTTTGATTGTCTTCATAACATCAATTTCTGGTTTTAGTTCATTCCAAATTGATATGGATTTTTTTTTACTTTTAATGTGTTTTAACGTTATTTCTGCAGTTTGTTTTGCTCGTATCAATGGACTAGAAATTATGGAATCTACTTCGACTTCTAAATTTTTCATGGCTTTAGCAATGCATTCAAGTTCATTTTTTCCGGTTTCAGTCAATTGTCTCTTGGCATCACCTGAAATAGTTTGAGCGTGGTCTTGGGCTTTTCCGTGCCTAAGTATGTATAATTCCATATTTAACTTCCATTTCTCCTCTTTTTTATTTAAAATGCATTATTTTTTGTATATCATATAGATATTCACATCTACGTAGATGTCAGTATTCTACTAAATCTACGGTCACTTTTCTTTAGTATTTGATCTTCATAGGTACTTTGATGATGTCATCAAATCTTGAGCGAAGTAAATCTATTTCAATCCTATGCGACGAAATCCTAACTTCAAATGATAATATCTTTTTTGTAGCCTCCCTAAACAAGAACGGAAAAGCCAATGATTACAAACTTCGCAATGATAGACTCATTACAAAAATGAAGAGACAAGAGACTGAAATGTTGTTTATGCAGAGATCATTGCAAATTTCTCTTGGAATGGAGTTTGATGATTTAATGGGACCACTAAATTCAATTTTAATTCAAAGAGAAACACTTTTGGAGTTTATTTTTCCATATTCTGAAGGAACAATTCTTGTGATGAGTGATCTGGGAGTAATTCCAAGTTTTCTTTCAAAAAAAATTTCATTCATTTTGAGAAACTTTGACTGGGAAATAAAAAATACAATTTGTGAGTAATGCCTGATGAATGCTGTCGTAAATGTGGAAATCAGTTAAGGAATTACTTGAAATGTACCAATTGCCATATTTTATTTCAAGAGATTTGCCTTAAGTGCGGAGAAAAAACTTTGCCAAAATTTCATAGGTGCATGAATGCATCTATAGCTTCTTGAATAATTTTATTCCTTGTAGTTTTTTACGTTTTTACATGGTCACCATAAAATATTTAGAATATTTTTTTAGATCAAAAATGAATTTGTATTTTAATGCAAAAAATTCAATGTCCTAAGTGTGGCAACAAAGAAACCGAAATTCTAAGGCTTGGAAAATTTTCTAAGGATATATTGTTTTGTCCAAATTGTGATGACATTTGTAATAAAGTAAGATAAAATTTCATTTCTATATAGATTCCTAGATTTTAGTAGGGTACCAAAAATATTTACGATTTGAATTAATGTTATTTTCCCATTCTATACTCAATGACTGTTACACACTTCCTTGAGCAGGACAACTCATTTTCAAAAATATTATTGTCAAAAGAAGTAGCAGATATCATTAAGCAGGTTGTAAAAGAGTCACACCAAGCTTGTTCATCAAAGGTGCAATGATAGGAAGTGAAAATTTCGAGGAATGGTGTCTAAGATCAGCAATTCTGAAAAATTATTTTTCTCTAAAATAAAAACAAATAATCTTCTACCATGTTCTTTCATTTTGATTTTGATAGTTTGGTTATTTGGATTTGCAGGAGATCTGAAAGTAATGGCATTTGAAGAGATAATTGAAGGCGCAAATGAGTATATTGATTTTCAAAAATACACTGGAAACAGACAATTTGTTTTCAATGATACACAGATAGATTACTGCATTACAGAAAATGAACAAAATCCAATTTATAATGAAATTGCCTCAAAAGCCGTAAAAACATGGCATGATAGAATTGTTGAGGTTACACAAAATTCAGAGGTTTGGGATATGACCACTCAAATTTTCCCAGCAGATGAGTCTATTTGTGACGCTTACATCAATTACTATGACACACCTAACCCAACATCTTTTCAAATATTCGGAGTTACAGGCTTTAGCCATCCTAAAACCCAAGTTGCCAATGTGACTATTTACACAGATAACTATCAAAGTACCTTATCGGAGTTGGCCGAAGAAAATGAAAATTTTTGGCAAAGTATGACAATTGAAAAATTACAATATATCATTAAAGAAAGTGATCATAAACAACATGATTATAAAATGATACAAAGAGTCACCTTGCATGAAATTGGCCACTCTCTAAGTTTGAATCATCCTAAATCTAGTAGTGGAAATCTTGAGAATGCGACAGGAATTATGGGATATAATGTATCCTATAATCAAATCGATGATGACGAGGTAATCAATATTGTAAAAGCATATCCTAATGGTTTTTCAAAATCTTCAAATTCAGAATCAATCAAAATTGCACAAAGCAATTCCAAAAAAATTCTAAAACTAGGTGAGTTGGCCAATCTTACAATAGAAATTCCAAACCAAAAGGGAAAATTGCCCCCAACAGGCATTGAATTGTATATTTTTCCAAATGGGGCAGTTTCACACAAAACAGACACTGCTCCTATTAAGATAGTTAGAACGGACGAAAAAAAACAACTAGTAAATAACGGTGAGTATCTTGCTGATATTCAATCTGCATTAATTCATTGGGGTTCCACAAAAACATTATCTGTACAATTAAAGGCAATAAAAGAATTTGAAACAGCCGACATAATTGTTGTTGCCCACAGAGTTGGTGGATTTGAGGAGAGTTGGTTTTTAGAAGATGTCCTTTCTGTCAAAAAAGCATTATTTTCTAATTTTTTGTTAAATCTTGAAACAACAAAATACAAATTTTTTTTGAAAGGCTCCAATCAAAATAGAATATTGGAGATGGAATATGCTTTTGAGAAAAAACAAGAAAAATTATACAATGAGGCACTAGTAGTTTGCTTGTCTAAAAATAATATGAAAAAATGTTCTGAATTAATAAAATTTGAAGATTTTAAAATAGATCCATCGGAAATTTCAAAATCAATTTCATAGTTGCATGGTTTACAAAAACAATTGACAAAAGGTTTTACTACAATTATTGAGAAAAACAAATATGGATATCCAAACCATTCGTCGAATAATTATCAAAAAAGCTCAAATTCTCATTGACAAAAAAATTGGCAACAATTCAAGATTAGAACAAATTCAGTTAAAGTTAGCACAAGGACTTCCATTACTTGTGGACAACCAAATATATCTAGAAAAACTAATTCATGAAAATTTGACTGATAAAGAAATTCAATCAATCATCCAAGAAGTTGACTCCACAAAACTAAAAAAATCGGAATTAAGTGAAATGAGTACTTTTCATTGTGTATGTTGTGGAAATGTTACTTCCAAACTGGATGGTGATGGAATGTGCACAAACTGCTATTTGGATTACAATATCAAAATATCTAGGTTCATTACAAAGCCAACAGGAAGAGGAATTTTTTGAGATTTGTAAGAATTTCATTTCAAAATTATCTTCTATATAGACAATATGGTGATCCTGTATCTCCGTAATCTATGATTGCTATTTCTAAATAAGCTGTAAAGGACCTTCTCTCAATGAGAACAACGATAACATCAATACTTATGATCGCAACAATTGTTGCAATCGTACCGCCATTAAGTGCAAATGCCGAATCTATGCCAGAGCTTCCAGATCCAAACTCACAGTTCACTCTGAATGGTGCTGGAGCAACGTTTCCATTTCCACTAATTGATTTGTGGAGAGTTGAATACAACAACGAGCATCCAAATGTAAATCTAAACTACCAGTCAATCGGGAGTGGGGGTGGTGTAAAACAACACATCGAGGGAACCGTTAATTTTGCAGCATCTGACAAACCAATGAGCGAAAGCGAACGAGAATTAGCACCTGGAACACTTCACATCCCTGAAGCTATCGGAGGAGTGACAGTAGTGTATAACATTCCAGAAATTCCAGATAAGGGATTGAAATTAACTGGGGATGAAATT
>JASFUC010000026.1:0-13130 GCA_050050475.1 Nitrosopumilaceae archaeon | reverse complement strand
GCTTCATTTTCACCTAAATTCTCATAGATTGCCCATGAAATCTCATGATCGGGAATTGGAAGTGCCATGTCAAAACTTCTGTGGCTATCATCGTGTGAAATTAGTTTGTGGCCATAAGCTGGACTAGATAGCATAATTGATAGCAATACAACCAGAACCAAAATTAGTTTCATACAATTTTTTATGCTAATTAGTATAATAACTTCTAAAGATAGTTCTTCAGTTGGCACTAGTATCTTAATTGAACACTATTGATATAGGAAAACAGCGAGAATATGATATGAGTCAAACTTTGATGCAAAAATGCAAAAATTGTAAAAAATATTATTCTGAATGGGGATGTGATTTTTGTTATTCCAAACTTATTATAAAGAATTTGAGGTAATTCTTAATGTTAAAATTGACAATTAGAGATTCTATTGAAAATGTTTCAGATAATAAAATTCCAATTAGACTGGGATGCGTAAAACCATCTGGCATTCCTTTGATAATTTCTTTATGGTATGTCATTAGGAATGAAAAAATCTATTGCGCTACACAAAGCACCGCAAAATTGGTGTCTTATCTGAGAAAAAATCCTGTCTGTTGTTTCGAAATTGCTGCTGACAAACCTCCATACAAAGGTACACGTGGAGAAGGAACTGTGAAAATAATGTCTGAGAAGGGACCTGATATTCTTAATGTTTTAATCGAAAAATATTTGGGAAAAAAAGATTCCACCTTATCTAAATTCCTTAAACAAAAAGCAAGTTCAGAAGTGGCAATTGAAATAACTCCTCAGAAAATGTTTCATTATGATTACACCCAGAGAATGAAAGATATTTGATTCCAAACAAATGATTTCTAAAAATTGAAATTAATTTCTTTATTAGATTAAATTTTTTTTATTAATTTTATCAGTAGTTTGATTTATGAAATTAGCACTATGTACAATTATTAGCATTAGTTAAATATCATTGAAACCAAAATATGTTATGAAACTTCAATATTCAAACGAAAGAACATTGGCAGCAAGTTGCCCTGAATGCAGAACAGGAAGTCTTGTTTTAGTTACTGCAACTTTAGCTTCAAAGTCTAAAGACGCCTTAGGATGTAAACTGTGCAAATTCTCCATATGGGTGGATGAATACAAGAAACTCCTCCATTCGCGCTAATTAAGGAAAAAAAGGTAACATGCCACACATAGTTTTTGGTGAGAAAATCGACCTTTTGAAGGTATGTGAAAATTTTAAACCAATATTTCAAAAGTCTGAAAATATAATTAGAATAAAAGAAATTTACTTGAATCCCAGTAATAACAATGCGTTAATTTCAGCACTAACTATTGAAAAAACCAATCAGGATTTCTTCATTGAATTACTGGCATCTGAATCCAAAACTACCATTCGATTACTTCCATTAACTGATCCTGAAAAAACTGATTCTGTGAAAAAAGCAATGGTTTTAGTTGCTCAATTAATCCTCAAAGAATTTCCGCAACTTGAAATTACCAAAACAAATCTGCAAGACTATCTTTTGGAAAAATCGATATAATGTTAAAAATAAACCTGGCTCGAAATTCAAAATTAGAGCGTGATTTCATTTTTAAACTAAGTACGGATATTGAGAATTTTTCTACACTACTTCCAAAATATTTCCAATCTCTAAAGATAACTGATTCTAACAATTCGGAATTATTTGTAGATGAAAAAATTAGCTTTTTAGGAAGAACCCTTACTGTTAAAACCAAACATGTGATAAAAAAACCTGATTTTCATTCTATTCATATTTTGACAGGTCCCTTGCGGGGCTCTTCTTTTGTGGAACTGTATGAATCAAAATCTTTCGGAACAAAAATTATCATTGATATTAATTTAAAATTTCATGGATTGGGCCGATTTTTTTATTTATTATCCTTTTTCATACATAAACAAATCAACAAAGTTATGGATGAATTTGTTTTGGCCTGTGAGTCGCAACAAAAATCAATTCATTCCTTTTAATTAGCACTAGAACAAAATGATGCCAACTGCATAAATATAATTCGAAATAGGATAAATTATGAATGAATCAGTTGTAATAATAGGTGCAGGAGTGGGTGGGCTTTCGTTGAGTGCCCTTTTGGCCCAACAAGGAATTCCCTCCACAATTTATGAAAAATCCAACAAAATTGGGGGAAGAACGTCCTCTATGCTGTACAAAAATCATATTTTAGACAATGGATTTCACATAATGCCATTTTACACTCAATCTGCTATTTACAAAATTTTTAAAAAAATCGGAATTGAATCGAGTCTTAAATTAAGTAAAGTGGATGATATTGCCTTCTATGCAGAAGATGGTTTTCATAGGTATCCCAAGGGAATCATCGATCTATTGAGGCTCTCAATGATTCCTCTCAAAAGTAGAATTTCTCTTCTCAAAATTTTACTTCCAATTGCCTTTACTTCAATAAAAAAAACTGAATTGTGGGATGATGTTCCTTTAACGGAATCCACTAAAAATCTCGATACTAAAACAAATGCATTTTTTGAGGCAATTTGCATGCTTGCTTTTGCTGACAGTGCAAAAAATATCTCATTAGGAGAATTTGCAAGAACAATAATCAGGGCAAATCCATTCAAAGGGGGTACAAGTGAATTTGCATATCCTCAAGATGGCGGATATGACATGATCTCCAAAATTTTACTACGCTATGCTCAGAAAAGAAACTGTTCTCTTAATTTACAAAATCCAATAAAAAAAATAATTGTACAAGACCAAAAAGTAGTAGGAATAATTGATTCAAATCAAAAATTTATTGAAACTAACTGTGTAGTAATTTCCTATCCTGCATATCACGCGATAAATCAGTTATTCGATAAGGATGTTTTTGATAAAGATTTTGTAAATAAAATCAATAAGCTAAATGAGACTACTGCAGTAGTAGAAGTTCATTTTGCCCTTTCTAAAAAATTAGATAAGCGACATGTTGTCTTTCCAGTTGGAAGCCGCCAGGTTGCAAAAGGAATTTTCTTCATATCTAACATGACGCCAAAAGTTTCTCCTATAGGGGAACATCTTATTATTTCTGGAACTCCGGTGCCTCCAAGTTATGTGAAGAATCCTTCTAAAATTAGAGAAATTGTAGATCAAATGAAAAAGGAAATCAATGAAATTTATCCTAAATTTGAAGAATCTCTTCTTTGGCAAAGACCAATGGCGTGGAGCTTAGTAGAGTCAGTTGTAAAGAAACCGGGTATGGTCTGGAAATCAAAAATGCCACACAGTGTTGAGGCAGTTAAAGGACTTTTTTTCGTAGGTGATTCTACAATTAGTTATGGGATAGGAACCGATTCTGCCGCACATAGCTCAATTCTATGCCTGCCTAAAATCCTGAAATACATCAAAAAAACCAAACCTGCGATTACTCTATTGCCTTGAATTATGCGGCTTTGATTATTCTTGGAAGTTTTTCTAATTCAACGTCTTTGAGTATGGTTGCATCAAATTTTGGAGTTTTCTCATTCTGCAATGCAAACCCTCCAACAAATATGGGTATTGAGTGCGATTCTGCAATCTTTTTTACTAATCTTTGACCTGCCTTTATGCTATCCTCTAATGTAATGGATACAAAGATCACATCGGGTTTAGATGTTTCAATATAGCTTAGAATAGATTCACTGGGGGCAGAATTTGCCAGATTAAAAACTCTAAAGCCTTTTGTAGAAAGGAATGTCTCTAAAACGTCACAGCCCAATCGATGGTCTTCTCCTTGTGGAACACAAATCAGTACCTTTTTCTTGCTAGAATCCCCCTGATTTCTATCCATTATTATTTTGACTAGTGCCTGAGCAACATTACTAGATACATGCTCGGTAGCTATGCTTATTTTGTTAGTTGCCCAATCATCCCCAATTTTATACATTACAGGACGAAGAATTTTATCAAAAAAGTCTGAAACGCTAAATAAATTAACAAAATTTTCATAAACAATTAATGAGGCCTTTACGTCTCCTTGAGTAAATTTTTTGTAAAGTGCCTCTTTTGTTTTTTTCCTTGCGTCCTCGCGTTTTTTTATGTCTTGAGGACTATGAGCTGCCAAAAATGAAATTATTTTTGGATTATTCCTGTAATCGGGGGGAATATCGTCTTTTACTACTTCTGAAGCTTTACCTAGGTATTTTACTATCTCTTGTTTTGATGTGTTTTTTTTCTTGTCCCATACACTTTTGACTAGGTAAAGATACTGGTCTCCCTTTATTTTTTTTGCCCTGATGTAGACCATTTTTATTATTCTCTATTAATCAGGTATTTAATTAATGCCAATAAACCAATCTAGTGGTAATTTTTTTACAAAAAGGAGTGTGTATTCTAGGCAGTTTAACTGATAAACAAAAAATTGGCACTAGAATAAGAAATTGACACTAGTTTAAATAACATAAAAGCAAATTTATTTTTATGATAACAAAAACCAATTCGAAAAGAAGTGGTTTGACCACTTTCAAAAACAGACAAAATTCAAGTGAACTTAAGGGAGGTGAAATGTATGGATAAAACAATAATTGGTGCAGGCAGTGCTTTAATAGCATTAGGTACGGGATTTGTTGTTGCTGGTGAGCTGGATTACAATCTACATTCAGCATTTGGGACAGGAGGTTTTCTCTGGCTAACTCTCGGCGCAATCACACTTGGTCTTGGACTTAAAGTGTCTAGAAAACAAAAAGAGAAAAAACCAATCCGCATAGGTGCAATATAATAAATGTCTCAAGAGACTAAATACGTGCCCCCTTCTTTTTACAAACCTTATTCTATAATGGTCACGGGGGCTACTGGATTTATCGGCTCAAAACTTGTATCTGCTTTGATCAAAAGAGGATATGATGTCAAAGGGATGTCTAGACGGGACGTTCCCGAAAAAGCTCATGTCAAGTTTGTAAAAACAGATGTTTTCAATTTGGATGAATTGACTAAATCTTTGGAAGGGATCGATACTGCATATTATTTACTTCACTCCATGGAGGGAAATAAGGAGGATTGGGAAAATTTTGCTTTACGAGAAAAAATACAGGCTGAAAATTTCTTAAATGCCGCAACAAAGGCCGGCGTTAAAAGAATAATCTATCTTGGCGGTTTAGTAAATGAGGATCATGATCTTTCTCCTCACATGCAAAGCAGAAAAAAAGTTGGAGAGATTCTTTCATCTGGAAACATTCCGGTAACTGAATTGAGAGCCTCTATAATAATTGGTGCTCAGGGAGGATCCTATGCTATGCTAAGGTACTTGGTCGAACGACTCAGGGTAATGGTTTGCCCATCATGGGTAAAATCAATGTCCCAACCCATTGCAGTCGATGATGTAGTCGAGTATCTTATTGGATGTTTTGAACATTCTGAAACTGCAGGACACATTTACGACATTGGAGGTCCTGATAAGATGACTTATGAAGAATTGATGAGAGTTTATGCTGCATATTTGAACAAAAATCTATTTGTCATCCAAATCCCCTTTTTGACCACTAGACTCTCCTCTTACTGGGTGGATCTTATCACTCCTGTAAAGGCATCATTGGCAAGGCCACTTGTTGACAGTCTTGTTCATGACACGATTGTTAAAAACGATGAAATAAAAAAAATAATTCCTCTGAATCTAAAATCTGTTTTACAAGCAATCGATATTGCAACAAAAGAGATGAAGTCTACTCCTCCTGATGCGCCTCCTAAACAAGAACGAACTGGATTTAAAATTAATCAGAAAATATTGATTTTTAGCCTTATTGCGTATGCATTTGTTGGTTCAACGTACTATTGGTTAGATGATAGGCCAGATGTTTTTGAACCTTTGTGGCTACTTGCATCTGTAATTTGGTACATTACTATTGGATTCTCGATTTTATTTGTGTATAATAAAACAAGACTGGGTTATCTTGTAGCAGGTGTTTTGACTTGGGTAACGATGGCTTTTTGGCTTTTTGATAACTTCCATATTGCATTTCAAATGTCATTGATAGCAAAAGAACCAAATCAAATAATGACCATTAGAAATTTTATTGGGATTGCAATTGCAGGCATTGCCATAGTTGCCTCTCATAATTTGTTCCATAAGGTTACGCAATACCAAAACAAAGGAAAACCCCTTTAACCATCACTCAATATTTTTTTGAAAATTTTCTTTGATTTATCAGACTCTGTTTTATGATCAATTATGGGCATTGGATATTTGCAATTTTTAGGAGTCTTTTCCCATAATTTGTGAATTTCATTTGGTGAAAAATCGCGCAATTCTGGAATCCATTTTTTTACATATTCGCATTTAGGGTCAAACTGCTCTTGTTGCCTCCAGGGGTTAAATATCCGAAAATATGGGACTGCATCGCAACCTGTAGATGCAGACCATTGCCAGTTTCCTGCATTTACTGCGGGATCGTAATCGATTAATTTCTCTGCAAAAAATTTCTCACCCCATCTCCAATCTATGTGTAAATCTTTTGTTAAAAACGAAGCAACAATCATTCTTACCCTATTATGCATGAATCCTGTCTGTGTCAATTCTCTCATTCCTGCATCCACGATTGGAAAACCTGTCATGCCCTTGCACCATGCATTGAATAATTCATGTGACTTGGACCAACGTATTTTGCCATATTTTTCCTTAAATGATTGGTTCTTTGAATAAGGAAAATGGTATAGTATGTGATGGTAAAATTCTCTCCAATAGATTTGGTTGATGAGAATATGATCTTTTCCCAAATTGTTTTTTAGTGCTTGAAGTACCTCTCTTATGGAGACGGTTCCAAATTTATTGTGGGCCGAAAGTTTTGTAGTTTGATTTAGAAATGGATAATCGCGTTGATTTTTATAATTTTTGAATTCCTTCAGGTTGTTCAGAATTTCTAAAGCTGCATTTCTTCCACCCAAAAACTGTCCTTTGTTTATTTTAATGGATTTAATTTTATTTTCATCTTGGCTTTTGGAAAAATAATTTCTGTGGGTATTTTTTAAAATTTTTCTAACTGGAAATTGTCTGGCCTTCTTAACAAAATGAGAATATATGGTATAGGGTTTACCTTTATCGGTTTTTATCTCGTTTGGATTGTGAAGTAAAAAATCCAACGAACAATTAAAATCCACATTATTTTCTCTACAAATTTTATTTACTTCTGAATCTCTTTTTTTTGAATAATTTGAAAAGTCTGTGTTAGAAAAAACACTCTTTATATTTTCCTCTAAAATTATTTGTTTTGTTATTTTTGTGGGGTTCCCTTCATAAACGGCGAGATGACTTTTTTTCTTTTTTAGATGTAAATCCAAGTCAACAAGGCTTTCTTTTAAGAAATTCCATCTAAATTCTGATTTTTTTAAATTTTTTGAAAGTTTTTCATCATAAATGAATACAGGGATTACTTTTTCAGAATTCTTAAGAGCCAAATAAAGACCTAAATTATCTTCTAGCCGTAAATCTCTTCTAAAGACAAAAATGGATTTTTTATATTTTCTTTCTTTTTGTATTTCTATCATAAGCTCCCACTTTTTTATGAGTATCACAATGAGAGAGATTTTTCATAACTCTTGATTTCTTTACTAATATTTGGAACTGAATATAATAGAAAGTAGGTTTGGCTAAGCAAATACATGTTATTGAATTGATAAGTTATGGGCTCAATTTCTGACAACACATTTCCAAGACTTGTTTGATTTTTTCTAAACTTTTTGATTAATTCAAGCAAACGATTCTTCTCGTTTTGATTGAAACACTTTCCAAAATATCCAAAAATATGCATTAATACGTTAGTGTGAGTTTTTATGGTTGGTTGAGAATATAGTGCCTCTTCCAAGCAACTTTCATAATTTTCCAAAACTTCTTTGATTTTGGTGTCATGGTGATTGGCAGCAATATTTCCCAAATCCTTTAATTTTTCTGGACTGTGTGCCATTAGTAAATATTTGTTGTTTGTATGAAAATTGACGAGATCACTCCTTTTTGGATCTTTTTTTAAATCCTCAAATCTTTCTTTAACATACTGAACGATATCCTTCTCTGACAGGGGACCATGGTTGATGATTAAATTTTCTTTGATTTTACCTGAAATTGGATTCATAGTAACAAACTTGGATGATCGGTTAAAAACCCCCTTTGAAAATAGCGCTATTACCACTAGGATTACTAGATTTTCAATTTACCTAAATTTTTTAATAATTTTATTTTGGAAACCATGCACAATTGGAATTAGCACTAGACAATAAATTAGCACCAGCTTAAATACCATGAAGCAAAAACATTGGTAATGAAAGCAACAATAACCACTATCGCTGCAATAATGATGGTAGGTTCAATCATTCCTTTTGCAAGTGCCGAGCAAATTCCATCCTGGGTAAAGACAAACGCAGGCTGGTGGGCTGAGGGAACTATCACAGAGTCTGATTTTGTCCAAGGAATACAATTTCTAGTAAAAGAAGGGATTATCGTTGTTCCTCCAACTGAAGTTTCAGGTGAGATATCTCAAAGTGTACCTGATTGGGTAAAGACAAACGCAGGCTGGTGGGCTGATGATGTTATTTCTGATTCTGATTTTGTCCAAGGAATTCAATTTATGATTAAATCTGGATTAATCTCGCTTGGACCAGAGCAATTTGAAAAACAAAATACTAGTTCAAATTCAGAAAAATCTTCGCTAGAGAAAGAATTGGCAACATGTCAAGAATTTAAAAAAGCATATGACCGATTAAACTGTGAAAAAGAGGTAAAGCATAAAATGCTCATTGCAGAATTTCGTGAAAACTCTGATGTCTATGAGATAGGCCCTGCAAAGTTTTACTTTCCAGAGGCTAATTTGGAAATTAGGGAATCAGGTTCTGCATATTTGACTATTGATGTGCTAGTAGAGAATTCGGGTGATTCAAACCTGGAGTTGATGTGCTCCGGTCCAGCAGTATGTAATTATGATGTTTGGAATGGAGTCAAGGCCTACAAATACTCATCAACCGATTTTACCAGTGGATTACTGGTCATAAAACCCGGTGAATCTAGAACTTTTAACATGTTCTTTGGTCCAAACATTGGCTATGGTGGAACAGAATTTGAATACGATTCTTCAAAAGAATATGTGTTTCGAGTAAACGAACCATGGGGAAGCGCAACGATTCCTTTGAATCTTAGCTAACCTCTATTTTTATTTTTAAATTAAGAAATTGGCACTAGTATCTATTCTTACCACTATCTTAAATATTTTAAAGACAAAAACAGAATATGAACGAATTAACGCCTCCAATAATTGACTTGAATAATACTCCTGATGAACTCAGGGCAAACTCAAGACTCCGAATTTGTGTGGAATGTGGCCACCTTAAACCGGATACATTTGAGTTTGGGATTTCCTGTGAGCTTTGTGGGTCTTTATTCGTTTTTCACAAAAAAACCCAACTAAAAGAAAAAGGAGGTATGAAATTTGATGTCCGTCATCCATGAGAAAAACTGTAAAAATCTCCATCCAATTACAGATGTGTCTACAGGTGAAGTTGCATGTAGAAGTTGCGGATCCGTTATTTTGGAAAAGGCTGTAGAGATGGGGCCGGAAATGGTCGGTCTTTCAAAAGAGGAATATGAGTCAAACACTAGAGTTGGAAGAAAACTATCGCTAAAACTTTCTGATATGGGACTATCTACCGTTATTCAAAAAAACAACCAAGATTCTACCGGGAAGAGGCTTTCATCTGAGAATGCTAGAATATTTCATAGACTAAGGTTATGGGATAGAAACAGTAGATACAGACAAGAACAAAAATCCTTCATCAAGGCTTTTACATTTCTTGATGGAATTAAGTCTAAACTCGGGCTTCCTGAACCTGTTGTTGAAAAATCAGCATACCTTTTTCGAAAGGCATCTGCAAAAAAAATTCTCAGTGGTCGTTCTACAACTGGGATTTTATGTGCAACAGTATACATGGCATGTAGATTAACCAGTACTCCAAGAACTATTCAAGACATTGCTCTTGCTGGGAATGTAAAGAAAAAATATCTTCAAGGTGTTTGTAGATTTTTGATGCAGGAGCTTGACATAAATCCTGAAACATTCAGTCCAAGTGATTTTGTTGAACGTGTTGCAAAGGCCGTTAAAGTGGGAAATAAAACTCGTCTAGATGCCCTAAAAATGATATCTTCTGTGCAAAATAAGGAAATAAGCGCAAGCAAAAATCCTATGGCAATGGCAGCTGCAGTAATACATTTAGCAGTTATTGCAAACAATGAAAAAATTTCTCAAATTAAAATTGCCCAGGCATCAGGAATTAGCGCTGTGACTATTAGAGATAGGGCAAAAGAAATCCGACAAAAAATAGGAGGTGAAATTTGATGGGGAGAACATGCAGAGGAATTTGTGAGATGCACAAGGCAGAGCCTGTTCCAAACAGGATACGGTATAAACTTGGGCAGAAAAGGTGTACGTTCTGTGGACTTTTTTTAACAACTGAAGCAATTCGATGTATATGCTGTCAAGCTGTACTGAGAACAAAAGCTCGAGGAAAAAAGCTAAAGCAATCACAAGAATCACTACAATAAGACAAGAGATGCAACAACTTCTTATCCTTAATTTTAGGACTGGGCTGTTGTTCTGTGTTGACTAGTTGTGGGGTTAGAGCATTTTTCTAAATTCTAAACGCCAAATTGATCTTTCGATCAAATTCTCTTATTGGAAATAGGCTTTTGTTTTTTATATTGTTATAAATCGCAAGAGGGTATGGACACAGTAAAATCCTATATGAACAGTCCCCTAACAATTGATAGCACTTCAAATTTGGCTCAAGTTTTACAAAAAATCATCGATGAAAAAAAGAGTCGCCTTTTAGTTTCCACCAATGGTAAAATTACTCATATTGTATCTGAAAAAGATTTGGGATTGTTTTTGTTTTCTGACATGTCTGAAAGAAAATTAGATCAAATTCCAGTTTCTGAGATATCAAATAAAATAATTTCAATTCCAGATGACACTACCTTAGATAAATGCGCACAAATAATGTTGGAGAGCAGTATTGGCTCGCTTGTAATTTCGTCAGGAGATGAAGTGATGGGAGTTATTACTAAATCTGATTTGGTACGATACTTTGCTATTTCTCATTCAGACGAAAAATTAGTAGGAGAATATATGACTCCATACTATGCATGGCAATATTCTGATTCATCTCTTTCCTCAATCATATTGAAAATGATTGATGAAAAAATATCTAGAATTATTCTAAGGGATAGAAAGGAAAAACCTGTAGGCATTATTACTTTCCGAGATCTCTTTAACATGTCTTTGAAACTAGGTGAGGAAGAAGACGTGATTGATAATTCTGATCCACTGATTTCTGCCATATTTCCAAGAAAAGGATTTGTCTCAGATTCGGGTTTTGGAGGAACCACTAAGGCAAGTGAAGTTATGAGCAAAAACATAGTTTCTGTTAGATATGATGAAGACCTTGCCAAAGCAGGAAAACTCCTTTTGGATAATAACATCAATGGAGCTGGGGTCTTATCTGGAAATGATAATTTAATTGGGATTATTAGCAAAACAGATGTTGTAAAAGCCCTGGCTTTTTTGAAATAATTTTTAAAATCTGAACCATTTATGAAAAATACTTTGAAGATGTTTTTATCATAGGGAGTCTCAACTTATTCATGAAAAAAATTGAAGCGATAATTCGGGACACAAAGTTTCAAGAAGTAAAAAACACTCTAACAAAATTAGGGGTCAAGGGTTTGACTACCTATGAGGTAAGAGGAAGGGGTGATCAAATAGGAATGATAAGAACCGGGAATAATGGAGCAGATTATGAGGCAGATGATCTGGTCCCAAAAAGGAAGATAGAGATAGTATGCATTGAAGAGGAAGTAAACAAGATTGTAAACTCTATTGCATCAAATGCATCAACCGGGAAGCCCGGGGATGGAAAGATCTTTGTATCTAACATTGATGATGTAATCCGCATCAGAACTGTTCAACAGGGCCAGGACGCTGTCTGATGTATTCATTTTGTCTTGATTCTCAAAGATAACGAGAATCTTATTAGTTAGTATGATAATAATAACTGATGAGTAAAAGTCCTAAAAAAGAACCACATGAAGAAGGAAAACTCATTCAAGAACACTTGGAAGGAATCAATATGGATCCTTGGTATTTTATTTATCAAGTATATGTGAACCCTCCTCAAAAATCAAGTGAAAAACAAAAAGACTAGCAAAAAATAGGTTTTTGTATTTTAAGTTATTTCAGCGTTAGAATTTACTTTTTCTATATTGGAGGCCCTTGAGATAACTGGATCATATATTCCTCCAGATACCCTGCAATGACAAGTAATCCTACAGCTATCCCAATTTCGATAATGCTTGGTTTGATTAGGGATTTTGGATTTTGCTTTTTCACTAATGAAAAAACTACTAGAAAACTACGTGACATGGCAATGGAGTATGCTACTAGCTCCATTGCCCCGTAAGGGGAATTATACAAAATTGATAGGGGTTCGATATTTGCTAACCCTGGTGCCATTGTTGCGATTGCAGCAAAACCAAAACCTGTAGACCATCCAGAATAAACTCCGAGACCTACTCCTAACCCTGGAACAAACATTGGCAATGAGGCAGAAATATTATTTAGGAAAATCCCGAGACCGTTAATATCTTGTGTAGATGATAAAAAATCCTGAACAAAATCATTTGCCTCCTGGGGACTAACTTCAGAGGTGGCGCCAATTTGAAACGAGAGTGAATAAATTCCCATAAAAATAAAAAATGTAATTATTCTAAATTTGAGCACATTGCTTAAATTTATTCATATTATATGAGGTTATTGCACCGATCTAAAAACTGAACGAATTTGTTTGATTATTATTTGCGTCAGTGATGACTTATAATTTCTACAACACTCTTTTTAACTATCAATTTCTATGTGCCTTATGGTTAGATCTCGAACGATTACCATGTCTGTCAGCCGAAAAACAGGTGAGGTTTTTGACGCCATTCTTAGATCCCCTCCAAAAATAATGCCTGATGCTAAACAAAATGGCGATGGTTCATGGTCATTTTCAACACCGAGAGGAAATGCAAATTTAAAATTCAAGCATAACAAGACCCTTGGAATTTTGGATCATTTGTACAAGGACGAAGAGAGTGTGTGGGATGTCCCTATGCGGGTAGTGCC
>JASFUC010000025.1:0-13221 GCA_050050475.1 Nitrosopumilaceae archaeon | reverse complement strand
TTTCAAAGGCCGTCCCGCAGAATACAGCGCTGCTTCTATTCTTGCCGTTGCTTCACCTTCGTCTTCAATTTTTACCAATTATGTTTTCTCCTCCTTCTGGTCTACTTTAAGAAACCCGTTCTCTATTCTTTATCATTTTGTTGACTCTTCTTTTATTATGGTGATTTTAATATCGTCATCAATCTGTTCGATGTCAATTTTCTCATCTCTTGCTAGGAATAGTATTGCAAAGAAACACCTTATGGAGTCAACGGCGTCTAAATCTTCAATTATTTTTTGGAGTAATCCAAATCCCTCTTTAGAAATTTTTCTAATTATCATGTCTTCGTATTTTCCAATGATGCTCTCAAGAGAAATAAAATATTCTTGAAAATTAGGGGGTTCTATTGGTTCTATGCTCAACTGCTTGCTTCTTCTAGATTGAGGATTTGCAATGGATCCGATCAAATTTTGTAACAATCCTAAAAGATCATCTAATGATACAGGATATGTAGATTCATGTCGATATGGGATGTCGATTAATTCTATATCTACATCTGTTCTCTGACGTATGGGTTTTTTTTCCATCGCAGCACGTTGCAATGCAAAAATACTTTCTACTTTCATTCTATAGATTAAAGATGATGATAATGCTGCCATACCTGCAACTCGAAGGTCTTTTTTTTCAGTTTTTTCTAAAATTCTAATTAATAAATTCAAAATTTTGATTAGATCAATTTCCCAAACATCTTTTTTAACAACAGAATTAGGACTAAACAGAATATTGACTGGTTCCTGCGAAATACTATTTGGCATTCCATCATCGTTCACATGAGAACTAATTTTCTATTCCATAATATCTAGACGCTCTATTTTTTTCTCATATCCAGTCAACTCTTATATTGTCAAGTCTGAATTCTTAATTGATGAAGTCTGCCAGAATTATCGGCCCCAATGAGCCGTTAGAAGTGGTTGAATCTGAAACTCCTAAACCTCAAGATAATCAAGTTGTAGTGAAGGTAAAGGCTGTGGGAGTATGTCATAGTGATTTGCATTTGTGGGAAGGGGGCTATGACTTGGGAGATGGCCAATTTATGAAAGTAACAGACCGTGGCGTGAAATACCCCGTAACTCCAGGACATGAAATTGTTGGAACTGTTGAAGATGTGGGAAGTAATGTTAATGGTTATTCCAAAGGAGATGAAGTTTTAGTATATCCATGGATAGGCTGTGGGGAATGCCCTGCATGCAAAGTGGGAAATGAAAATCTATGTGATACACCACGATCTCTTGGTGTTTTTCAAGATGGCGGTTATTCTGATTTTGCTTTAATTCCTCATTACAAATATCTGGCAAAATTGGATGGAGTTAATCCTGACTCTGCAACATCTGTTGCTTGCTCTGGACTTACTGCCTATAACGCGATTAAAAAATCAAACATGAACTCTCCTGAATTCCTTGTGATCATAGGAGCAGGTGGTCTTGGACTGATGGGTGTGCAAATTGCTAAAGCCATAACAAAAGCAAAAATCATTTGTGTAGATTTGGATGATTCTAAATTAGAGACTGCAAAAGAAATGGGTGCAGATTTCGTCGTCAATTCAAAAGATCCTGAAACTTCTCAGAAAATAATTTCAATTTGCAATAATAAAGGAGCTGACAGTGTTGTTGATTTTGTAAATGCTCCACCTACAGCAAAACTTGGGATCTCTATATTACGTAAAAGAGGTAATTTAGTTTTGGTAGGTTTGTTTGGAGGTTCTATGGAATTATCTTTGGTGACAATTCCTTTGAAATCCCTTACCATACAGGGTGCGTATACAGGAAATTATAATGACATGGTTGAATTGTTGGACCTCACAAGAAAAGGAACAATTAATCCTATTATCACCAAACGATATACTTTGGACGAGGCAAACACAGCACTTGAAGATCTGAAGGCAAGAAAAATTCTTGGTCGTGCTGTGATTAATCCTTAGACAAACTATTCTTCTAAAATCCACCCAGTCTTGATTTCAGAAGTATCTGAATCGTCTCCTATTCCTGTCGCGTATCTCCACACATAAGGTTCCTTTGCCTTCATTTGATTTTGAATTTTTAAAAGAGACTCTATTTCAGAATTTAAATTTTCATATGCATTTCCTTTCTCTTTACAAAACTTACATTTTTGATCAAGTGTCATTGGATTTGAATCGATTAAGGGATAAGCTTGACAAGCAAGCGGTCTTTTCTCATAAATTGAACAGGGGTACCCACCATGAGGTGATTTTTTTCCTGAATTTGTGTCAAGAAACGGACATGTGTTTCCATTTTTTTCCAAACCCATCATTTGATAAGCTAAAATTTTTATAGATTCGGAATTTTTTTCATTAGATACTCCTATTCTTGGTAAAATCAAGATATCTATCTCATTTTCATTTGCTAATTTTTCGAGTTTTGCTTTTTCCTCGGGAAGAACCAATACTCCTATCTTACCAAATTTTTTTCCAGGATAGTATTCTCTTTCTATACAGCATTGAGAACAATCCTGAATGCAACTAAATTCCACAAAAATAGAGTATGTGGCTTTACATAAAATTGATTTTATTATTTTCTTTGGGATATTCCAGTTTTTAAAAACCCCCACAGTTATATGGTTAAAAATGCAAGGTAGGGTATGGGAAAGCGCCAAGTAAAAAATGAAAGTGCATTAAAGGAAATTAGAATTCCCGAAGAAGGAGAAATGTTTGGAAGAGTACTCAAAATGCTCGGAGGCGAAAATGTTATGATAAAATGTACTGATGGTATAACTAGAAGAGGAAGAATACGTGGAAAACTGAAGAGAAGAGTTTGGATTCGTGATAACGATATTGTAATAATAGCTCCTTGGGATTTCAAAGATTCTGAGATGGGAGATATTGTTTGGAGATTCACTTTGCCTCAGGTTGATTGGCTAAAACAAAATGGACACATTCCAAAAGACTTCTAGTCTTGGAAATACCTTTATTTTTTGAAAAAATCTATTCCTTAGACAGAATTTTGGTATTTTTTAGACTTATCTTAATATACGGAGAGCTAAATCAAAAAACCAAATGGAACAAGGCACAGTAAAATGGTTCAACCGAACTAAAGGCTTTGGTTTTATCGAAAGAGAATCAGGAGATGATCTATTTGTTCACAAAACAGACGTTGAAGGATTCATCAATGAAGGCGATAAAGTCGAGTTTGAAGTAGGCGAAGGTAAAAAAGGACCAGCTGCACAAAAAGTCAAAAAATCAGAATAGATTAGACGTTTTATTGATTTAAGATATAATTTTTATTTTCTTAAATTAGTCTTTTTTTATTATTTTTTATTACTTATTGTAAAATATGGATAAGGCATTCATATCATATCTCTCAAAAATCCTGTAAATTCATCACTTGGAACAACCGTTCTAATTTCAAGAATTCCTAACTCTTCCAGCCTCTCCCGTTTGTCATAATATTTGTACACTCCTTCTGTGGAGGGATAAATTGTAATGGTATCTTGTTGTCCTGGTTCTAAAAGATCTGTTTGTATGTCTAATCCTTCAATGTATAGTCTATGGTGTTTATCCCCGTTATTTACTACCGTTAGAATGTATGCAAAACTTGTTCTACTGATTAAATGGGGGTTTGGCTCTCCGCCGACTCCAGAAATTCCTCGGAGTTGAACTTGACCATCTATTTCTTCAAATGCTACTGTTTGTTCTACTTTTTCTTGCCAGAAAATTTCTACGTGTCGAACATTACCTTGGCCAATAAATCCAATTATTGCCACTAGTCCAACTACTCCAGCTATTACGGCAATCACAATTAATTTCCTGTCTTTGAAAACCACTATATGTTATTGACATCTATGTTATTTTAAATAGAACACGATTGCTAATTCTGAAAATTGATTTAAAAATTAACTCTCTTGTTTGAATTATGCTTTTAAATTCATTCTTGAGAATCAAATGCTTTTGTAATATAGGTGAATAGAAAATATCAGCAATGGCCATTCGTTCATTTACATATCCTGTGCCACAAATCACTTATCTTATAAAGAAAAAATTATGGGCACAAGTACTTGTTGCTTTATTCTTAGGATTGATTATCGGTCTTGTTTTGGGCCCTGAAACTGGACTGGTTGAAAAAAATACTGCGGAATTAATTACTGATTGGTTATCTATTCCGGCAAACCTGTTTTTGAAAATAATACAAATGATAATTGTCCCGCTAATTTTTGCATCTATTATTAGAGGTCTTACATCCTCGGGAAGTATAGAGGACTTGCAAAAACTGGGCTTGGGGGCCGCATTATATTTTATCGTAACAACTGTTATTGCTCTTACAATTGGGATATTGGTTGTCAATGCCATTGAACCTGGAAATTTGATTGATGGCTCTTTGATAAGAGAAAGTTTTGATCTTGAAGAGATAGAAACCGTCGAACAAACGGATCTAACTGTTAGTGATATTCCTCAAAGTATAATCGGTGTAATCCCAAGTAACCCTATAGCCTCTTTCATGTCCGGTGAGATGCTTAGCATAATCATTTTTGCATTAATTATCGGCGTTTCAATGATTAGTCTGCCAAAAGAAAGCTCCAAACCTATTCTTGATCTCTTGGAATCAATTCAAAAAATAACCATGAAGATAGTATCTTGGGCCATGAGACTTGCTCCATTGGCAGCATTTGGTCTTATTGCAGGAATTACCTCCAAACTGGGTCTCTCTGCGCTTCTGGGATTGGGGGGATATATGATAACTGTGGTTATTGGCCTTTTTTCAATGATGATAATTTACATAATTATAATCAAATTCTTTGCAAAGAGGCCTGTTTTTTCTACATTTTCAATGATGCGGGATCCTCAACTTCTTGCCTTCTCCACTTCTAGTTCTGCTGCGGTTATGCCCCTTTCGATTAAAACTGCTGAAGAAAAAATGAAAGTAAAACCAAAGGTGTCGCAATTCATTATTCCGCTCGGCGCAACTATTAACATGGATGGTACTGCTTTGTATCAAATAGTTGCTGTGTTTTTCCTTGCACAGCTATTCAATATTGACCTCGGATTTACTACGATTCTTTTGATATCTTTGACTGCATTAGCCGCGTCTATAGGAGCTCCATCTGCCCCTGGGACTGGAATCGTTATCTTGTCTACTATCCTTATTGCAGCTGGAATACCTCCAGTTGGAGTTGTGCTTCTTCTTGGAGTTGATAGAATTTTGGATATGATCAGGACAATGGTTAATGTTACTGGTGATCTTACTGCTTCCTTATTCTTTGATAAAAGGTTAAAGATAGAAGATCTTCCCTCAGGCTAAATCATTTGAATTATTTTTCGAATAATTTTAATTCTTTTTCATACCTTTACCAAAAAGATTACAGCATTAATTGGATGCTGATTGCCAAAGTTATCAAAACAAATACTGTTGCAACAACTTTTGTGTCATTCATAACGCTGCGAATTTTGATTACCATATAATATTTTGTATCACTTTTGCGCCTAAACAGACTGCCGACTGAATTTAGCTGTAAATTGTTACGAATGTAATTTTGATTAAGATTTGAAAAAAATCATATAGAATAATTCATTATATTTGATTTATTTTATGTAATTATTTGAAAAAATAGGTTATTCTTAATGATAATAATCAAGAATCTATTCAAATACTAAAATTTCTAATATATAGTGAGGGGAAATAATGATTGTATCAAATACAGAAAGTATTTCGGAATTAACATTAGATGAAATACTATCTTCAAGTTTAACAGATACACCATGTGTTTATCTTAATCAAGAAAGAGAAGTATGGGTTGCAACTGAAATGTGTGTGCAATACCTTGAATCGTCCATTGATTCTATTGTCATTCGGAATGATGATCTTACTCCTGTTGGGATTGTGGGTGGATATGATCTTCTAAATCACATTCGAAAAAATCCTACTCGCGATTTTCAATATGATCATAAGGTAAAAGAAATAATGTTTGAAGATTTGCCCATTGTTGAGAAAGAAACCCGATTCAAAGATTTAATGGAGCGATGGAAATTGTCAAGAAGAGCGTTTGCAATAACTCCTAATTCATTTCAGGGATATTCCCCTATATCTGCCAGAAAAATGCTGGATGTGGGAATTAGGTGCCAATCGAATCTCAATATTTCTTCTATGCCAAAAAAGAGCATAGTGACTTTTAGTCTTGATGATTCCTTAGGGAAAATCATTGATTTAATGTTTAAACACAATACTCGAAAACTAATGTTGGAATATTCCAACCAATTTATTAGCGACAGGATAATCCTGGAAGAAATTTCTAAAATGCTCAAATTTCAACATGGTGTTGAAAACTTTTTGGAAATACCCGTAAGTCAAATTGAATTAGAAGAAGTCGTTGTTTTGAAAGAGGATGTAAATCTTAACAAACTATGTTTGATGTTGTATAAAATGGAGCATCCTTATGTAATTTACAAAGATGTTTCAGTTAGTCCTTGGGATATTTGTTTGACACTTCTGTCTGATGATGTGGCTGCTCGCTCTGAAGAGTCTAAAAAGGCATGTCCTCATTGTGGAGGTGATATTAGTTGGCTTGTTTAGAAATGCAACTCGCAGACCGTACCATGAAAGAATTACTTCCTCAAACACTTACCTACTCATTATGCATCTATATAGAAAAGGGAAAAAAAGTATGGGTGGTGGCAGGAATGCTTGCACAGTATTTGGAATCTGCTACTGATTCAGTTTTAGTTGTTAATGATGGAACTCCTGTAGGCACGATAGGGGGAAAAGAAATCATGGATGGTCTTCTAAAAAATCCTACCAATAGTCTGTTTTATGATACAAAAGTAGAAGATATCATGGAGCCAAACCCTTTGATCATTTCTGAGAATATCTTATATCGAGATTTGATGAAACATTGGAAAGAAAGAGGTAGGGCGTATGCGATAATTGCAAATGAATGGGGACACTATTCCGTAATATCTGCTAAAAAAATTCTAGAAATTGGAATGCATTGTAAGACAAATCTCTCAATCAGTAATTTGCCAAAAAAATCACAAGTGAATTTTAAAAATGATGACACCATGGAGAAAATAATAAAATCAATGTTTGAACACAAAACTAGAAAAATTCTCCTTCAAAATTCAAACAAATACATCAATGATAGAATTATTATAGAAACCATTACCGAAAAGATGCATTATCTAAAAGAGATGGATTATTTTCTAAAATTCCCTGCAAACTCAATTGATCTAGAAGAAGCACGAGTATTATATGATGATTTGAAAATAAACGAAATATCTGCTGTCATGTATGATATGGAACATCCATATGTGATTTACAAAGACTGGTTGGTTACTCCTTGGGATATTTGCAATGTTCTGTTAGATGAAAAAATAACTGATTATGTAAAATAAAAAATGAAAATAAAAAATTTTTATTTTTTAAGACTTTCTCTTAGGACTTGATTAAGAACGTTTGAAAAGCTAACTGAGCTTGTTGTGTTTTGAATCATTTTAGCTTGCAACTGCCTCATTTTTTTATCCAAGTCTGCATCTAACATTATAGTTACTCGTTTGCTCATGTTATGAGTATAGTATTTCATAATTTAAGATTTTATTCAATTTCCCAAATATGGGAATTTGTTAATTTTGAATTTTTGAAATAACTTCGTCCATCTTAAATGGCTTGTATATTATTGGAATTTGTAATTTCTCAAGTTTCTGTTCTGTTGTATACCTTCCATCTCCCGTCACTGCAATTATTTTTGCTTCCGGATCTAACTCTTTGATTTTATTTATTGCGTAAAATCCGCTACCATTGGGCATCATAATGTCGATTAGCACACAATCTGGTTTTTTTTCCTGGAAAAGTTCTACTGCCATTTTTCCATTGTATCCTTTGCCTACAACGTTAATTTGATTTTCCTCTAAAAATTCACTAAATAACCTTACAGTGTCTTCATCGTCATCAATCACAATTACACATTTAGACATAGATTAAATTCACATGATATCGATTTAATACTTTGCTTGAAGAATGGGCAAATTATGAAAAAATTTGATTAGATATATGTTCTAAATTATTTTTTTTTGGGAATTTCAATGATAAATGTCGTGGGATTATTTTTTGCAGAAATGGTCCCCTGATGATTCTCAATTATGGTTTTACAACTTACCAATCCTAAACCTGTGCCAATTTGTTTTGTTGTTACTAGGGAATCAAAGATGTGTGGCAACATGTCTTCAGGAATTTCAGGTCCGGAGTTTTCAATTTCTACATGTGTTTTACTCTCAATTTCGGAAAAACGTACAATGATTTCTCCTGGATTTTTGTTCAAGGATTGAATAGCATTGATTATGATATTGTTAAAAACAATTTGCATCTGAAAAGGATCGGCCCACATTGTCGTTTCTGATTTGGGAATCTTGATAGTTATGTTGGATGGTACTGTTATTGTTTCTATTGCTTCCTGGATGCATTTAGAAATTTTTAATGTCATTTTATTTACAGTTCGGTTTTTCACATATCCTAAAACGTCATTAACTTGGTGCGAAATTCTTTCTATGTTTTTTAACACCAATTCTAGTTTTTCATTTATTTGTTGGTCGTTTACTGTGGTGTCGGGTGGGCTATTTTTCATCAATTCTATTGACATTTGAATATTTGAAAGCGGGTTTCTAATATCGTGAGCAATTCTAGATGCTAATTCTCCAATGGCTGAAAATCGTTCAGATTTAATTAATTCCTTTGTAGTTTCCTCAAGTTGTTCTGTCTTGTTTTGAAGTGCCCTGTTTAATCTAGAATTCATTATTATTACTATACTTGAAAAAATAATCACCATCATTGCTAAAATCCATGAGAAAAATTGAAGGATAGTATCTTCTCTTGGTTCGATAAAGTAGTTTATTCCTACTAAAAGTAAAATCACTGTGATATTGATTAGAAATAGCGCTATCAAAACGCCAAATCTCTCAACTTTTTTTGGGGTTTGTTTTTTATTAATTTCAAAAAATTCCTCCATTTTGGAAGTTTTTGATTGCATGATTATGTATAACATCATAAATGCCCAAATGGTATATGCTGAGACCCATAGAATATCGATTGGATGTCCGTCTTCATACTCGTCATTAATAACTAAAAACAAAAAACCAGTGTCTGCAATAAGCATGATTACTATTCCTGCTATGATCATTATCCAAAAAAAATCACTTTTTTTTGAAATCAAAAACCCTATGATGGCAATTACCGGAACTAACATAATTGCATCTGCAATAGGGTATGCAATTGCTATAATAATCTCAAATAAATCGTCTTCTGCCCCAGCTTCTATGGTTACTATTATGGATGGAATTAAAATTAAGAAAGAAATTATTCCTGATACGACCAAATTTTTTTTAGAAATTTTTTTATGTTTCAGGAAAATCAAAAGTCCAATAAACATGAACATTGGTGCCGCTAAATAAAAAAAATCTGCCGCCGAAGGATATGGATCAATTTCTAAAACATGTTCATAAAGATTCCATGTTTGTTCAGCAATAAACCAACATGAAAAAGCGATTGTAAGGAAGATGAGAGAATTTTTAGGAATTTTTTTTATTGTGTCTGATTTAATTACTGCCCATATTGACAAAACGACTAATGTTCCTGGAATTATTGTATACACTGGCAGAGAAACAATGTTTGAAAAATCCTTTATCCCTATGTTGATGTTGATAAAATACAGCCCTGCAATCAACGTCAACATAACTGTTAAAGAAATCATCCAAATAGATAGCGCTCCTTTTTGACTTTGGTTCTGACTCAATACCTAATCACATTTTATGAGTTACTTATAGAATTTCTTTTAATCAAATTAAGACATGCTTAATATGCTAAATAACTCTAAAAAATTGGGCACTTTTTAATACAATTGATGTTACTCATGTGCATGGGTGGAATTGATCTTTTATTGTCTCGGGATTTGTCTCTAAAACTAAAAGAAGAACTAGATGAGAAAACCCTGTCAAAGATTGAACGAAATCTTTTTTTCCAGTATGGTATGTCTATAAAATTATCCATTGAGCATTTTGAAAAATTTCACGGTGTATTAAAACAACATACAGAATTTGATTCTAAAGAATTTGAAGAAAAATGTCTAAAAAAAATAATTGAAATAACTCGTGTTGAAAATGATTTTCTGATTAAAGTACTTTCTACACGTCTTTCTGAATTGATTTGTAATTATTTTGGAGATGAGGAAACTAGGAAAATTCTGATTTCTATCATGTCTAATCAATTAACTGTTCCCGAAATCCTAGATATTTCGGGCGTGTTAAAATCTCCTGCCTATAGGAAAATTGAAAATTTGTTGTTGGATGGAATGATTTTGGAATCTGGTAAAATATTGACAAACAACAAAAGGGTATCTCAATATAGATGTGTTTTCGATAAAGTGACTTTTGTACTTGAGACGCGTAAACTCTCAGTTGAGGCAATTGTTTGTGGCAAATATTTTAAACAAAGCTCTATTTTTAAATCTGGATTGATGGAAAATTACTATTAAAATTTATCATGTCATTTTTCCTTTGAAATTGATTAAAAATGAAAAACTCTTCAAGATTTTGGAAGTGTGATTGTAAATGTGGTGGGGTTATTTTTTACACTTATTGTGCCTCCATGGTTCTCAATGATTCTTTTACAGCTTGCCAAACCTAATCCTGTCCCTATTTCTTTTGTAGTTATCAAAGACTCAAAAATATGGGGCATTATGTCGTCTGGTATGCTTGGTCCAGAATTCTCAATTTCTATTTTAACGTGTTGAGAATCTTCTGAAAATCGTATTTTTATCTCTCCGGGATCTGTTCCTATTGCTTGAATTGCGTTGGTTAAAATATTATTACACACAATTTGAAACTGAATAGAGTCTGCAACCACCCTGATTTCTGTTTTATCATATTTAATTTTGATGTTATCTGGAATGTAAAGTGATTGAACTGTATTATCCAAACAAGAGTAAAGTGACGTTAGACTGTGGGCCAACTTTCTATTTCTAACATAATCTAGAACGTTATTTACTTGATGTGATATTCGTTCAATGTTTTCAAAAGCAATTTTGAATTTCTCATTTATTTCTGGTTCTGAATTTCTTTCTTCCAGAGACTTGCTCTTGATTAACTCTAAGGACATACGAATATTGGACAATGGATTTCGAATATCGTGAGCTACCCTGCTTGCCAATTCTCCTATGGCCGCTAATCTCTCCTGTTTTATGAGCAGTTTTCGATTTTCACTTATGCTGAGATTTAATTGAAGATTTTTCTTTAAGAAATGAAAGAGAAGAAATTCTGCTGCGATGATAAATGCGGTCATGGTTGTAATTAAAAGATAATTTCCTTTTAGCTGTGATATTGTGTATGGCAACAAATCTTGATCTGAGATTGTTGTCACCATTTTCCAATTTTTATTACCAATTTCAATTTTTTCGATAAATATGTGCTGTTCATTTTTATGAAGGTATGTCTCAGTTCGATTATCATTTACAATTTTAATTATATCTAATTCGTCATAGTCAGAATTTGAGGAATTGGAGTGAACAATTATGACGTTATTTTGATCTATTAGAAAAATAGATGATTTTTCTTTTTTTATGTCGGAAAAAAATCCAGTTAAATATGCTAAATCTAAACTTCCGCCCCACATTCCAAGTAATTCTCCATCCTCGGCAAAAACGGGAGTAGAAATAACCACAATTGGGTTTTCCGATGCTGCCGAAATGAATACATCTGACAAATAAGTTGCTTGGGTGTTTTGCACTCCTTGAAACCACTCTCTGTCTGAAAAATTCATTTTAGAAAGACTTGATTGGTGCTTGAATGGCTCTAAAAAATACATTCTTCCATCATTCAAAGTTATTCCGAATGACTGAAAACCAAAATCAGAAATTAAAAACTGCGCAGCCTCCCTCTTTGATTTTTCTTCTGTTTTTGGAATTCCACCATTATCTTCAACTATTTTGTCTATGCTTGAAAGATTTTTCCAGTCAGATAATGCTGGATATGCTTCTACTGCTTCAAAAAGATAATTAAAATCAGATATTATTTTTTGTTTTTGAATCTTGATTAAATTTTGAGTTTCTTCGATCTCTTTTTGCTCAATATTTGTATAAGTTGTTTCCATTAGGTATATTGCCATCCCCATAATAATGAAGGGGATTATTGCGATTCCGATTAAAAGTTGATAGGAAAATTTCAATTACGTTTTTTCTCAATTAACCCTTGTTTAAAAACTGATTTTCAAATCTTCTCCCAAGTAATTCTAATAGATTTTCTATTTTTATTTTTCAATGCAAAAATAACTCTCTTGAATGTTTTGTTGCACAATCATTAGAACAAAAACTGGACATTGCAGGCACAAATCCTTCTTTACAATGTCGACATTTTGGCATAAATAAAATCATTTTTAGGATGTTTATACGGATTTATGGGAATACGAACATCATATAAAATGCGAGTGTGCTATTAGTACTATCACTACACTTAACTGCAATTAATTACTAATAGGATAAAACTCATAAAAAATGGAATATGAAGATGTGGGACTAAATTTTATTGATACAAATATGGTTTGTGAAAATTGTGAAAAAGGATCGTATCTAATCCTAGCTTATGAACTTTTGAATGCGGTGATCAAAAATTTATTCTACAAGCTGTTTTCTAATATGAAATAATGTATTGTAATGGTGCTTGTAAAAAACACAAAGCTACAGACAATACTAGGGAAGGGGGACGTTATGAACAAGGACAGAAACGATGTCATAGATGCGAAATTTACATTAAATGGGAAGGTTTGTGGTGCCCATGCTGCGGATATTTGTTGAGAACAAAACCACGTGGAACAAAATTAAAACGAAGGATTTCTTTGATGAAAAAAGCAAGATTGGAATCTTAACACTTGAATAATACAGGACCTTTGCTATGGAATTAACAGAGTTTGAGTTATGGACTTTATTTGGAATAATTATTGGGGTTTCGTTATCTCTTGATCTTGGGCTGATAAGCAGAATAATTCAAAGGTCAAAGAAAAAGTTAGGAAAAGTAAACAGAAATAACGAGAACGGAGGGTTATCTTTCAGGCAATCTCTAATACGTAGTGTTGTTTGGGTTTGTCTTGCTGGGCTATTTGCGAGTGTCATTTTTTTAACTCTGGGTAATCATAAAACTCTTGAATTCATTACGGGGTATGTCTTGGAGGAATCCCTCAGCGTTGACAATATGATGTTAT
>JASFUC010000024.1:0-13623 GCA_050050475.1 Nitrosopumilaceae archaeon | reverse complement strand
CAGAAAGAAGATTGTCCTCATTGACGATGTTTGGGTTAGTATACCTTCCAAGAGGGACATTGAATTTGCCTTTGCTATTCACACGGTATAGACCATTAAAGCAAGTTCTGTTCAAAAAGAGCAATCTTGATGTTTTTTCTACAGCGCTTCTAGGATTGCTTTCTCTAACTGCATAATAGTAAGACTTTGAATCTTTTTGGTAGTTTTTTGAATGTATTTTTAATGAATTAATTAAGTCGTTTACTTTGTCTCGAATGATAGTATAGGTCAAAACAAGATCAGAGTTTAGATCAGATATTTCACATTTTTGGCCATCTCTTTCTGAGAGAATGTGAAAAAGCAATGCTCCCCCACCCAAAAATGGCTCATAGTATGTTCCCATTGTTTTAGGTAAATTTTCATTTAAAATTGGAATTAACTGTCTTTTTCCACCAGCCCATTTGACAAATGGTTTTGGGGGTGTAAGAAGTTGATCGTATTGTTGCCTCACATGTAATAATCACTTCATTACATATTGTCAATTTAGGCAACAAAAGATCACAAGGTGTGCAATATTTTTTTATCAAAATTTCTGAAAGGTATAGAACATTCTAGGTAAAGACTAGAAAATGAAAAGGAAAGGGTTTGGGTTTTTAGTCCCACTTAGACCAAGCGGCCATCCATCTATACGTCCAAGTATTAAGTTTACAACCTAAGGCTGTGAACGTTACACCTAAGACAGCACCTGCACCAGCACCTAAGGCAACTGGACTGTTATAGAACTTTCCTACCTGCGGTTCTATCGGTGTCATGTATGGTGGTAATGTTGGTCTTGGATATTTGAAGGCCGTTTCTAGTGGGTCAGCCACTGTTATCAGATTTATCATGTTGAACAATGGTAGTGACATTCCTACAAGTACGCCACCCATCAGAATCAGTGAGTGTTTGTTCTTCTTTGTCGCCCAGTATACCAAATCTAGCAGCATTGCTGATGGTAACCATACTGGTGTAACAATGAAGTCATATGGATATCCGAGTGCAAACCATGCACCTTTTGCTACCCATGTGTATACTGTCATGATGAGTCCGTAATACGTTGCTGTACCTGGAACGCCTGTAAATGTTAGGTAATAAACTGCACCTACACTAAGCATCAACGTTTGTGATATTGAAAATACCGTAAACGATGTCCAAGCCCAGTCCGTATAGAAAATGTAGTCACCTGCATTGATTGTTAACAGTGTTGAGTTAACTGCAACTACTACTATGAATAAGTAGTGGGTACATCGTCTTAACCAGACCATATTGAGTGGATGAAAACGTCACTATATAAAATTTTAGTGAATTATGAAGATCGTCGATTTTTAGTTAATTAAAATGAAAAAGAAGATGTCTGAAGGATTGACCTTCTAGAATCCGACGAACATTGAGAGTACCAGGGTACCGATTGCAGTTGCGCCTACCACGCCAGCTACTATACCGTTACTATTCTTATTGGAACCTTCTTGCATTACTTTGACACAGAAGATGTATCCAATTGCCTCAATAATTGTCAAAATTATGAACGCAAAGTGACCGCTGTTTGTTGGATATGCCCAAGGATAATAGAAGTATCCTGCTGCAGTTCCACCAAAGGTTGCTGCCCATGCTGCTATGTATGATGCTGTAATCATACCAGTCATGTTTTCGACGCGTTTACCTATCATTCGTTCTACGTCAGCACTGGATGATCCACCGCCACCGCCAGAACCGAATCCTTTAGGAAGAGTCATTCTGGAATTATAATATTCAGAATCCTTTTAAGTCTTTCTTAAATGAATGGTCCAGTACGATCTACGTATCTTTTTAAAATAAAATAGAAAAAAGTGTGCTTTTTGCACTTTGACTATGGAATTGATCTGCTGTACAATTTGCCTTCTAAGGCCATCTTGTACATCTCTGCTATGTATGGATTCTCACCTGGAGTTTCTGCTCCTAGTTCAACGAGTCTTGCATAAACTCTAACTACGTATGCCAAGGCTCCCATGAATGCTACTACAACACCCATGTTGAACATCCAGTGATTTGGTACTGCAAAGATTTCTTCTACAAACCAGAAGTGCCACATCTCATTGACTCCAATTGTAAACATGGTTGCAAGGTAACCAAGGATGGTCATCTTTAATCCAGTGTTTATTGAGTTATTTGGACCTCTAAGAATAGGAATTCTTCTATCATACATTGCAGCTGCTGCCCATCCAAGTGGTAATGTGATGAAGTGGGAGTATAGCCACCAATGTGCTGGTGTAAATGCACTGTCTCTGATAGATGTTTGGTGTAGAGAGCCGTCGACGAAGTTATCTACTTCGACTGAGGCTGCAGTTGATCCCATAGCAATTACGATGAGCCAGAGTTTCTTTAGTCTCTGAATCTCAACTTCTTTTGGGATTAATGCGGGCATCTGTGCCATGATTATAAACATGGTTATTTGGAATATAAACCAAGAGTTTCAAAAGTAGTTTTTTTCTTATATTTTTTCTAGATTTTTTTACATTTAATTTTAATAATTACATTTTTTAATCCAAAAACATACAATATTCTGTGGAATTTTTTTTATGTTTCAATGTATAACATTAATGATTATCATTCATGATCTATCGATCCTCGTCATCAAGGTAAAACATATAACGATGTATATTATTTTTGAATCTATTAGGGATAACTATGGTCGAAAAAAAGATTTTCGTATTAGGACTTACTGTTGTGCTCGCATTAGGAACACTCGGTTTCAACTGGGTTGAAACTGTACTTCCTACCGCTGATGCACACGGTGTCCAAGCACAACTCCAGAGTCGTTTCATCAGAATTGAAGATGAAACCTTCAACAGACAGTCCCTACAAACTGGCGAGACTTTGACAATTCAAGGTACATTAGTCAGTCTTGTAGAAAGAGACCTTAGAGGATGGCTATCCATTTTCTCAGAATCTACTAACGCAGGAAACAGATGGGAAATGTTGGCAAGAGACCCACCAGGAAACGTCTTTGACATTCCAGGTAACTCTGTCGTAGACTACTCACTGTCTGCAAAAGCACTTGAGGCAGGCGTATACCATGTACACACTCAACTCAACGTTGCTAAAGTAGGTCCAGGACTCGGTCCAGGTCAAACAGTAGTTGTAGAAGGGGAACCAATAATCAAACCAATCCCATATACCAACATTGCATATCAATCAATAATAATCGGTGTTGGTTATGTAATCACGTTTGCAACACGACCCTGGCAAGTAATCTAAACACTCCACCTTTTTCCTTTTAATTTTAATTCACTTACGTTAAACGTTAGTAGAAATAAGATCAAATTTTAATTTCTAGAAAAATCTAAGAAATTCATGCTTATTTTTAAAATTGAGAAACTCGATATTTTTCAGAGTTATTTTTTTGGCAAAGTCGAATTCAGAAATGACAATTACAAAGTAAATATTCAAAATCAAAAAAGAGGTAAAGTCCTAAAATTACCGTTTTCGATTAATTCCAAAAAAGAACAGTTAATTGTTCGTTTTACAGGTTCGGATGATCTATTTGTAGAGGATTTTCTTCCATATTGCGGGGAATCTGAATGGCTTGAAATTGATTCTGATGCTATCACGTATTTCTTAGCTGATCATCAAGATCAACTAGATACAATTGAGATAATGGATGATTGATGGAAACGACTTTAAGTAATCTTCTGGCAGTGAGCGTATGATTTGGCCTGGTATGGGAGATCCATACAAGAGAAAGAAAACCATAAAATTTCTTTTGATTTCGGCCGCAATTGGAGGTATTGCAGTATTAGTTACCACTATGATTGTCAATCCACTTATTGGGGAACAGCCTCGTAATGCTTGCATTAATGACATAGAAAAAAATTGGAAGATTTCTTTTACGGTGGAAATATTTGTTGATGGTTTAAAGGCAGACATTCCCGCAAATGTTGGCTTTGAAGGTGATTGCCAAAGAGCAATCTACACACTAACTGATGATGGAACCGTTTATGCTGAATGGAAGGAAAACCCAGAATTTGAAATAGGGCACTTTTTGTGGATATTTGATTTTCCATTAAGAGATATGGACCAGTCAAAATCCAAAATTTATGTTAATGGCAAAGAATCAGAACACTTTATTTCTCATCCGCTGCAGGATGGTTATCATTACAAGGCAGAATTTATATCAAAAGCATATGATGAAGGAAAAGACAAAGATTTCCTTCCAGAAAAATAATTTTCCGAGATTAAAAAAATTATAAAATAAACAAAGTATTCTCGCATAGTTTAAAAATAATGAAAAGAAGAAAGGAAGTTGTTTTACCAGTATTTACCGTTGTCTGGAATAAGACCGATACCTTCTCTTTCAAAGTGTCTGTCTAATTCATCGATCCATCTCTCACGGTTGTCCTTGTAAGACCATCCGTGTACACGTAACCAGAATGAGATAATTCCCAAGAGGAATATTGTGAACATCATGGTACCAAAGATGTAGATCATTACATCGTAGAATAATGGATCATAGTTTGGTCCTAATTGTCCTGTCACTGTTGACAAGATGCTTAGGAAAGTTCCTACGATAGGAGTCATTGTATATTTTGGCTCAATTTCTGCGATATATACATTTCTGTTATTATCAAAAAGTACGAGATCAGTATATCCACTAGGAGTTAGCTAATAAAATAAGAAAAGTATTGGTATTTTTTTATCCTCTACCCATTGCTGCGTATTTGCCAGATCTGCCTTTAATGAAGAAGGCTGCTGCAATACCACCAAAGACTGCTGCAGAAATTACTGCTGCTCCACCTACACCACTGGCATCAAGATAAGGTGTTCCTGATCCAGAAGCTGGGTTTGCTGCTGCGGCTTCAACTCTTCTTTTCTGAATTTCTAAAGCCTCTTCTAAGGTATATGCTCCGGTTTCTCCTTCTGATCCAACGTTACCCATGTATTGTGCAAAAGCAATAGAGCTTGCACCAAAGGTTCCTACGACAAATACAGCGAGTAAGGATGCTGTTAATAGTACTTTACTGTTCATACCGTTTACCTGTCGTTTTGAAGCCAGTGTACTTATTTAACTTTTATTCTGAACCCCAATTTTCGGATACTATGTACGAGATCCGAATAAGTAACGTTTAATTTTGTTCCAGATTTAGCCACCTCATGGGACGTATGCATACACATAGGCATGGAAAGGCACACTCTATTAGGCCAGCAACCCTACGTGCTCCTTCATGGATATCACTTGGTCCAAAGGAGATCGAAGAATTAGTGGTAAAGTATGCAAAAGAAGGATTGACTCCAAGCCAAATCGGAATCAAGCTAAGAGACCAGCATTCAATTCCTTTGGTCAAACCTATTACAAAAAAAACTGTAGGAGAAATTCTTCAAGAAAATGATCTAATGGCTGAGATGCCAGAAGATTTGGAAAATATTGTGAAAAAAGCAGTAGGCCTACAAAAACACCTTAAGGAAAACAAAGGAGACAGAAGAAATGTCCGTTCTCTTGAATTGATTGAAGCCAAGGTACATAGATTATCAGTATATTACAAAAGAATTGGCAGAATTCCCCAAAACTGGAAATATAAATCCGTGGTAGCCCAATTAGAATAATGACAAATTCTCTTGAAGAATCGCTTTCGTTTTTCAAAGATAAAATTTCAGATTGTATTAAATCACAGAAATCAATTTCTGTTACAACTCACATCGATTGTGACGGATTAACCTCAGGAAGTATCATCACAAAGGCTCTAATCAGAGCAGGCGCCAAATGCACGTTGAGAACTTCAAAAGAATTTAGTCAAAATGTTATTGATTCTCTAAAAAATGACTCAAGGAATTTCCACATCATTACAGACTTGGGCGGAGGGTTTGCAAACAATTTAGACCAAAGCCTTGGAGAAGATTGGATAGTCCTGGACCACCATCAGATATCAGATTTAGAAATGGATAATCCCAGAGTGATAAATGCATGGAAATATGGCATCGATGGAGGCACCGAAATTTGTGCAGGAGGAATGGCATATTTGGCAACAATTTCACTTGATGATAAAAATGCAGACTTGTCAGCAGTGGCAGTTGTTGCCGCATTAGGAGACAGACAAGACCAAGGCGAGAGAAAATCTTTTACCGGGAAAAATTTTGAAATTGCAAACACAGCAAAGGAACTTGGTCTTCTAGATATTGATTTAGACTTGCTTTTGGTAGGAAGAGAAACAAGGCCTTTACCAGATGCACTTGCTTTTACTTCGCAACCTTTCATTGAAGGGCTTACTTGGAATAGAGATACGTGCCTTTCTTTACTAAATTCGTCAGGAATTAAGTTAAAAGATGGCGGAAGATGGAGAGTTCCAGCCGAATTAAATGAAGATGAAAAACGAATAGTTATTGAAGAAATTACCAAGTTCACGTCTGGTAAAAATGCCACAGATATCATGTCAGAACTTATCGGATATACCTATACATTTCCAAGAGAAGACAAAAGGAGTTTCCTGCGCGATGGAAGAGAGTTTTCTACAATGCTAAACTCCTGTGGAAGAATCAGTAAATCAGGAGTAGGAATGGCAATTTGCATGGGAGACCGAAACAAGATTTTAAGAGAAGGGGAAGTCATTCTCACTGAATATAGAAAATTGATTAGGGAATACATGAATGTACTAACCAATGAAAGGTGGAGAATTTCAGAAAGTGAGACTTGCGTTATGGTAAATGGAGAGGGAGTTGTACCTGAAACCATGACTGGGACTATTTCTTCTTTAATTGCTGGGTCTCCTAAAAATTCTGGAAAAATCATTATTCTTAGAACAAAAGGAGAAGAAAATACAATCAAATTTTCCTCAAGAAAATCCTTTGGATGCACATCAGCAATTAATCTAAGCCAGTTGATGAAAAAAGGCGCTGAGAAATTTGACGGAATTGGTGGAGGGCATGATGCTGCGGCTGGGGCAAAAATAACTAAAGACAAATTAAATGACTTTTTAGATTATTTAGATGTAAATGTCGTTAACTTGTCAAGTCCAGATAATTCTAGATAATTTATCAAAAGAAAAGGCCCAAACTGTGAAAAAGGCGTTGGATCCAGATAACGTGAATTTTCCAAAAGGCCTAAGTCTGGAGGTGGAGAATGTTGATAACAAGCTTGTTTTTAAATTTGAAAATGAAGACGATATGAAAAAATTGATTGGAACGGTAGACGAGGTCCTGTCTCACGTTCAGGTTGCTTTGAAGGTGATTGAATAGTGCTAGATCCCAAGCTGATCAAAGAGAATCCACAGTTACTCCAAAAAATGTTAAAGGAAAGAAATGTCGATTTTGATCTAGATGGGTTTTTAGAGTCGGATAAAAAAAGGAGAGAGCTTATTCTAAGAACAGACGAATTAAGAAAAAAGAAAAATAAATTTGCTTCAGAGATTGCACATAAAAAGAAAGCCGGAGAAGATGCAGCTGAAATCCTAAAAGAAATGAAGCAAGTATCTGAGGAATTATCTAGATTGGAATTATCACAAATAGAGGTAGAAAAAAAATACAAAGGATTAGCATTTTCTATTCCTAATCTTATTCACGAGTCAGTTCCAATTGGTCAGGATGATTCTGCAAACAAGGAAATAAAAAAGTGGGGAAAAATTCCAAAGTTTGATTTTAAAATAAATGACCACATAGACATATCAGATAATTTGGGTTTGGTGGATTTAGAAAGAGCTGCAAAAGTAGCGGGTGCTAGATTTTATTATTTGAAAAATGACTTGGTAAGACTCAACCAGGCTTTAATCCATTATGCCTTGGAATTTTTATCTGAAAAAAAATATTCTCTTGTGCAACCTCCATACATGATTAATCATCAATCAATGGAAGGCGCTGTAATTACCGATGATTTTGAAGAAGTAATTTACAAAATTGAAGATGAAGACTTGTACATGATTGGAACCTCAGAGCACGCCATGGCTGCCATGCATTCTGGGGAGATAATTGAAGGAAAGGATTTGCCATTAAGATATGCCGGAGTAAGCCCATGTTTTAGAAAAGAGGCAGGAGCTCATGGAAGGGATCAAAAAGGGATTTTTAGAGTTCATCAATTCGATAAGATAGAACAGTTTGTATTTACTCGTCCCGAAGACTCTTGGAAAGAGCATGAAAGAATGTTAGAAACTGCAGAAGAATTTTATCAAAAATTAGAAATTCCGTACCGAGTAGTGCTTCTTTCCTCAGGGGATATGGGCAAGATATCTGCAAAGACTTACGACATTGAGGCTTGGATGGCAGGTCAAAACGCTTACCGAGAAATAGTATCCTGCTCAAATTGTTTGGATTTTCAGTCTAGAAGATTAAAAATTCGATATCGTGAGAAAACAAATGAAGAGACAAAGTACCTCCATACCCTAAACAGCACTCTGATTGCTACATCCAGAATTCTGGTTTCGATTATGGAAAATTTTCAAACAAAGGATGGGCACATTTCAGTCCCATCTGTTTTACAAAATTACATGGGTCAAACCTCTATCTAGTCACATACCCTTATATTTTGGATTCAAAGGTCGATAATAATTGGCACGTAGAAAAGGTCGAGTAAAGGACAAGTGGAGAGAAAAGAAATGGATTACAGTAAATGCTCCAGATTCATTTAACAACGTTCCTATTGCGTATATTCCCATTACAGATGATGAAAATGCATCTGGAAGAGTATTAGAAGTTACTTTGTATGATATTTTGAAAGGAGACCCTTCACAACATCAATACAAAATGTATTTCCAATTAAACAAGGTTGAGGAGGACAAGGCAAGTTCCATCTTTAAGAGATTTGAATATTCAAAAGAATTTTTGAGAAGTTTAGTTAGACGAGGTTCGTCAAAAGTTAATTTCATTATTGATGCAAAAACAAAAGATGGTTATATTTTCAGAATCAAGGTTATAGCCTTAACACACAGACAGCTAAATACCTCAAGAAAACATGCCTTGAGATTAATTGCTCGTGATATCATAAACAAAACAGTTCCGGAAATGACCATTGATCAATTTGTGCAGGCAACATGTTATGGTAAAATAAATTCCGACATTATGGCTGCTGCAAAAAAAGTAATTAGGATTAGACATGTAGGTCTTGAAAAAGTAAAACTCATCAGAACTGCAGAAAAAGAAATAGCATTGCTTGAAGCATAGGTCAATAGTTCTCTTTTACTAATATGACAAAATTAGAAGTAACCATAGATGTAATTGTTCATGCTACAGAAGATATTGAAAAATTTTATGAATCTTTTAATGAAATGTTTGGTTTAGAAAAAGAGGTTTTTTCAATTTCCCATGTTTCGGGGCATTTTGATAACCCCATTACTACGATTAGTGCAAAATTATCAAAAAAGGAGGCCTCAAAGTTTTTAGAAAAATTTTTAGAAAATATAACAGAAACCCAAAAAAACGAAATTATTAACCAAATAGAAGAAAGAACGGAAAACTCTAAAATGTATCTTCGATTAGACAAACAAGAGTTTGTTCAAGGAAAAATAAAGTTCAGTGAAAGAGAAGCAATAAGACTAAAAATTCATACTCCAATATACAACAAAAAAGACACATTCAAAGTTTTTAGCGAAATTTTTCAAAAAGTCAACTAAATTAAATAGTCACATTTTGCTAAAGTTAGTTGGGAATGAGGAAATAACAGCCGCTCCAGTCTGAGCAATAGCTATGAAGACGCCGCGACGAACCGACCCCAATTTCAAATCTATCTAGTATACCATTAATCGTAGGGAAGTATAGTATTATTTTAAATACGGATTAACGTCGATTTCTAACATGGCAGATTATGATGTGATAGTTGCTGGAGGAGGTTTAACAGGAACTATTGCAGCACAGGCAATTGCCCATTATTCAAATCAGAATTTAAAAATTCTTTCAATTGATAGAAATCCAGAAATTTATCCAGGTAGAAAATCATTGTCTGGCTGGACTTGCGGTGATGCATGTTCTGCAGAAGCTGTAGACTACATGACAAAAAGAATCAAAGTGCAATGGACAAGACCCGAAATTGAACACGACGTAAAAGGAGTTATGGCTTTTTCACCCGATAAAGAAACCGCTATTCCATTTGATGGTGCAGGGTATATGCTCAATCGACAAAAACTACCTGAAATACAAAATGAACGAGCAAAAAAAATGGGCGTGGATTTTGATTTCGAAATTAATCTTATGGGTTTAATCTATGATGGGCAACAGGTGGTAGGAGTTCAAGGAATCAATAACAAAACAAATGAACCTTACAAAAAGACTGCTAAAATTATAGTAGATGCCACCGGAGTTACATCCATGCTAAGAAATACATTGAAAAATTCCACCAAAGTAGAAAAGCGGATAGACAGGAGAGATTTAGAATCCACAGGAAGGTACATCATGTATTTCAAACCAGAGACAAAGGATTTGACCGAATTTGATCCGGACTACTGTATTATCCACTTAGATCAAGATATTGCTCCTGGAGGATATGGATGGGTTTTTCCTAAGGGGGACAATAAAGTCAATATTGGTTTAGGGGTAGAAAAAACACTTTTAGAAAAAAGAAATGCACGACTAGGCAAAAAAGATAATGTGCAATCACTAATGGATGAATATCTGCATAGAAACAATGTGATTAAAAACGCAGAATTATCACAAGACCCCGAAGATATCCATAATAATTCCGGGATTTTTCAAGTCTCAGTTAGAAGACAAAATGATTGCCTAGTTTCAGGAGGATATATGTTAGTTGGAGACTCTGCTTGGATGCCAAAACCAATCGATGCTGGTGGAATTGGTCCCGCATTAATTGCTGGAACAATTATCGGGAATAACGTAGTTCAAGCTATTGAACAAAATGATGTTTCTGAAAAAAATCTTTGGCAGTACAATCTTGACTTTATCAAAGAGTATGGATACAAGACAGCAGGTTTAGAACTCTTCAGAAGACTAGTTCAAAATTTGACAAATGAACAGATTAGTTATGGAATGAAACACTTTTTGGGAAATCTTGATGTGGAATCAATTAGTAAAGGAGAACATCCTGACTTTTCTGGATTAGGTAAGGTTGGAATGATAATTAGGGGAATTTTGAACAAAACTGTTGCAGAAGGCCTAAAGTACACATCTGGCAAAAATCAATGGTTGGTAGACCATTACAACAATTATCCAAAAGACCCTGCTGGATTTGATGAATGGAATAAATCCTTGCATAAAACCCTTGAGGAGGCTTATGCAAAAATAGAATCTTATGGAAAAAAGATCTAAAATTAAATATTGTGAGAATCATTATTTGTTAATTGTCAGAATCATCTTATCTTGATTGGAACAATTCCATTGAGATACTAAACAAAGCTTTTGATGCCAATCTTTTTGTGATTATAATCGGTCCCAAAGGAACAGGGAAGACATCTTTGGTAAGAGATTTTGCGAGAAGTATGGGAGTAAAACTTGAATCAATCAACTTTAGTTTAAGGACACGAGAGAGTCATTTGGTTGGAACTAAAACCTTAACGGATGGAAATGTGAGTTTCGATGAAGGAATTTTGATTAAATCCATGAGAGAGGGAACAATGTTGTATTTGGATGAAATTAATTCCGCAGAAGCAGATGTGCTTTTGAGATTAGATGAAGCACTGGATGACAGACGACAAATTGCATTAAAGGAATCAACAGGGGAAGTGGTAAAGGCAAAAGAAGGATGGTTTGTAGTGGCTACAATTAATCCTCTTACACACAGTGGAACAAAAGAGCTGCCTCCACAGCTGCTCAGTAGATTTCCAGTTAGAATCAGTATGGAGTATCCACCAGAAGACATAGAATTAGAGATTATCAAAAAATACGTTTCAGGAGATTTTGAATCAGAACTAATTCAAGGAATCAAACTAGCAAACACTCTACGACAAGCCGCAGCTGTAGAAGAATTATTTTATTCTCCAAGTTTAAGGGAGACGATAGCTTTTGGTAAATTACTGGATAAAGGAACCTCTGCAAAGGAAGCAGCAACAATAGTGTTTGGAAATGTCTATACACAATGGGGAAATATCGAACATCAAAAAGTAAAAGACATCATAACCTCAATGTTTGGTAATTAGATGCAATCCTTAGAATTAAGAAATGAAACTCTGGTAGAAATTGCAACTTTTTTAGTAAGAAGATGGTCAGAAAACGATAATATCATAGTAGAGTTTTCTGATAAAATTGAGACAAAAACCAGACTTGCAGAAAACAAGGTGATTTTAACTCCAATGGAAAAAAGAATTGGTAGTTATTTTCACAGATACCGACAATTCAGAACTTCGTTATGGTATGAAGCAATGCGAATCAAATTTTGTAAAAAAATTCTTAGTAACGATCATGCTTTTGGATTTATTCTAAATACTTTGGAAACTCGAAGAATCGAACATCTTGGTAGAAAAATTTGGAGAGGAATGGATGATGAAATCATTTTTAATTATTCGTTTATGCTTGTTGCAAGACCACAATTACACACCGTCTATGGTAAGGCCAGAATTGTAGAGGCATTTTATCAGTATTTTATGTTTGGAGCGATAAAAGGAGAGATTCAATCAAGCTATTTTGAGAGAATTAAAAAAGCATCTGAATATGCAAAAAAAATTGTAGAAGAGGCATTCGAGAAAGAGTATGACACAGAATGGTTAGAAAAGAAAGTCAATGAAATAATAAAAATTTTGGATATTGATTCTCTTTTGACTGTACCTGTTTCCTTGCCATTCATGAAAACAGGAATGGCGTTAACGGAAGAAGAATTATTGAAATTTTTAACGATAATTTCAAAAAATAAAGAAGGCGATTTTGGAAAGACCGACCCTAAAGCAGCATTAAAAGGAGACAACGTGTATGAAGAATACAAAGTGCTATTAAATGAAAATAAAAAAAGTGACAACAAAGGATTAACACCAGAAACTATTGGTTTACAAATTCCTACAACCAATAATGTTGATGAAACAAAAATTTATGACTTAAATTTGATAAATAGTTTGAAAACAAAATTCAAGGAATGGAAATCAGGATGGAAAGAACAACATTTGAAAAGTGGAGACGAATTTGATGAGGAGCAATATGTAGAGGGAAACGAACCATTCTTTACGGACGTAAAAAAATCAATAAAAACAAAAATCGTGATTTTATTGGATCATTCATCAAGTATTGCCTCAGATGCAATAGAATACAAAAAAGCAACACTAGCACTTTGTGAAGTTTTATCATTTCTTAAGGTAAGGTTTTCAGTGTTTGCTTTTAGTACCGAAAACCGTTCAGTTGTTTGCTGGCAAATAAAAGCAGACAATGTAAAATGGAATACGGTTAGTGCAAAAAGGTTAGCTCAGGTTGTTGCAAATGGATCTACCCCCTTAGCTGAAGTCTATGGAAAAATGTTTCCCGTGTTACAATCAAAAAGACCAGATATTTTTTTGACGTTAACAGATGGGGAGCCATCGGACCCTAACGCAGTTAGAAACATGATCAAATCTTTGAAGGGATTGGGAATAAAGATGGTAGCTCTTGGTTTAGGACCAAATACCATTAGAGCAACTACAATTGCAGAAAATCTAAAACATTTAGGATATGAAAGAACTTTGGCCGTAAGCCGATTAAACGATATACCCGGTAAAGTGATTGGTGTGTTAGGAGAAGGCTAAA
>JASFUC010000023.1:0-13823 GCA_050050475.1 Nitrosopumilaceae archaeon | reverse complement strand
TTGCAAGTTCAAGAGATGATCAACATGGTTGGTTTGACTAAACGGGCTCATGAAAAAGATGTGCAAGTAATGATTGAAGGTCCAGGCCATGTTCCACTAAATGAGGTAGCAGCAAATGTTCGATTATCAAAATCTTTGATTGGTGATGTTCCATATTATGTTTTAGGGCCTTTGGTAACTGATGTCGCATCCGGACACGATCATATCGCAAGCGCTATTGGTGCAGCAGTGTCTGCAAGTGAGGGTGTAGATCTTCTGTGTTATCTTACTCCGTCGGAACATTTGGCATTGCCAAATCCTGAAGAAGTAAAGGCCGGATTAATTGCTTATAGGATTGCCGCTCATGCAGGAGATCTTGTAAAGATTAGAGAAAAGGCGATAAAATGGGATATGGCGATGAGCGAAGCCAGACGAACACTCGATTGGGAAAAACAATTGGCTTTATCCATCGATCCCGAAGAGGCTGCAAAGATTCATAGCCGAACTGGGCAACATCCGGGCAACAATGTTCCTTGCACAATGTGTGGGGGTGCATGTGTTTACATAATGCTTCCGCAACAGCGAGGATATGAAAAGGAAAACTTACAACAAACTGAGTAAAACCTTGTCGATGCTTGGAACTGTTTTATAATTTCTAATTTCATTTACAGTAATCCATTTGTATTCTGAATTTTCCCAGTTTAGCTTTATTGTTGGATTGCTTGATTCAAACAAAAATGGAAAAATTTCCCACTCATGATTTTCATATTGGGGAGAATGCACTGTCATTTTTGAGGCAGCTTTTAAAAATTTGATTTTGTCTTCTGTAATTCCCAGTTCTTCAAAAATCTCAATCTTTGCTCTACTGAGTGGATCTTCATCGTTCTCTATTATTCCGCTAATTCCTGCCCATAAACCCTTCATGGTTTTGACTTTATTACTTCTCTTTAGAAGGAGAAATTTGTCATTATCTTTAATGAAAGATGTTACTATTCTTGTAGAGCGCATTTTGACTATTTTTTCTCAACGGCATTTACCATCTTTGTCAATTTCTTGTAAGATGCGTCTAAGTCGGTTTTTGTAGCAAGCCTTTCTTGGCATGATTTGATGTATGTGATTACTTCTTCGGTTTTTGATTCCTGAACAGCTGTTAGTAATCTTCCTACATCTTTCCACAGATCCTCTGCAACTCTTCTGATTTCAGGATTTGCAATTATTGTTTCAATTAATTCTGGGGATTCAGTCATTATGCTTTCAGCAAGAATTTTTTGAACTGTGAACGTAGTTCCAGACATTTTTTCTGTTAATGCAATTTTTTCATCCTTTGAAATAATGTTTGCAAAGACAAGGTTTAGGAGGTGTGTTAATCCTAAAATCACTGCAATTTTCTTATCGTGCTCTACGGCATCAATGGTTACAAAATTTGCTCCTTCAAAAAGAGATTTTGCAACTGTGAGTTCTTTTTTAGCATCTTTTACTGGAACCGAAATGATGTTATGTCCTTTGATGTTTTTTATACCTGGACCGAACATTGGATGAATACAAATAGGATTAATTTTAGCTGGCATTTTAGACAATGATGACACGGCCTTTCCTTTTTCAGATGAAATTTCTATCAGGTATGTTCCTCTCTTCATTTCTTTTGCAATTAGTCTAATAATTTCAGGAGTTCTTCTTGTTGGAGTACATAACATTACGTAGTCTGCCTTAAGAATTGCACCAACTAATGATTCAGACTGTATAATTTCTTTACCTTTGATTTTATTTTCTTCATCATAACCTGTTACTTCGAAGCCTTTACTTAGAAAATATTTGGAAAACCATTGGCCCATTTGACCTCCAGCACCAACAATAGTAATTGACTTCTTCATCGTTTATCACTTAAAAATCCGCTTAGTATATTCATTCCGTCTGTTAGGGTTTGGTTATCTCTACATGCCGATAATCTGATAAATTTTTTGTAATCTCCAAAGGCTTCTCCAGGTGCAACTGCCAATCCTTTTTCTAATAACATATTGGCAAATTGCACTCCGTCAAATCCATCCTGATTGACTCTGGCAAAGAGGTACATTGCGCCGTCTGGATGAATAAAATCGAGATTCATCTCTTTGGCTTTTTTAATCAATAACTCTAATCTTCGTTGTACTGTATTAGTATTGTTGGAGGTATCTGCTTCTAAAGATCTCATTGCCACATATTGTATGGGCTCTGATACATTGGTGAGACACAATGCTTCGAATTTTGACATTTTATCAATTAGGTCTGGATGTGCAATAGAGTATCCTATTCTAAACCCGGTCATTGCATGCGATTTGGAAAAAGATTGTGTCACGATGGTCTTATTGTAGTTATACTCTAGTATACTTTTCCAACTTTCAAATGAATACTGTGAATAAATCTCATCACTAAGAATAAACAACTTATTTTTAATTGCCAAATCTACAATCTCATCTTGCAATTTTTCGGGAAGGATTTTTCCAGTTGGATTGTTTGGATAATTCAAAGCAATCATCCTGGTATTGGAGTTTATAGTTTGCTCAATTTGCTCAATTGATGGTTCCCATTTACTTTCAAATGTGGTGTTGATTGTTCTTACTTTTACCCCTGAGTTTAGTGCACAATCTTTGTAAGCGGGCCAGGCAGGATCAATAACGATTAGTTCATCCCCTGGATTAAGAAGTGTATTGATTGCAGTAAATATTCCAAATCTTGCACCTGGGGTAACCATGATGTTTTCTTGATTTACATTAACTTTGAAATTTTTTGAAACGTGTCTGGCAAGTGCTTCTCTAAACTGTGGGATCCCTTTAGCTTGACCATATTTTAAAAATCCTTTATCGTATACTTCTCCAAGTGCTTGTTTGGTAATCTCAGGAGGTAAAAAGTCTGGTTCTCCTACCTCCATGTGGATTATTTTCTTCCCTTTTTGCTCCATTGATTTTGCTTTAAGAAAAATTGAAAGATGTGTTTGTTTGTTATTCGATTGTACTTTTATTGATTCATTTAAAAGAAAATTTAAAAATTTTGTAGCAATAGTTTCCTCAAAGTTTAATTCGTCACATAAAGAAATGATTTTGCCCCTTAGATTATCTTCTCTTGATTCATCTGTTACTCCTTTTCCCATATTTTTTTTAATTTCTCCAATTTTTTTTGCAATGTCTGTTCTGGTCTTTAACATCTTTATCATCTCGATGGTAATCTCGTCCATCTTACTGCGAAGTTCGTTTATTTCTGTCATTTTTTACAATACATGTTTGATTTGACCTGCTAATAACGCATGATCTGCTATTGTTAACGCTACAAGAGAATCTACTACTGGTGGAGCTCTTGGAACAACACAAGGGTCATGCCTTCCTTGAACTTGTAAGGTTGCGTTCTTTTTTGTTTTAATATCTATGGTACTTTGTTTTTTAGCAATCGATGAAGCTGGTTTGAAAGCTATTCTCATAGTTATCGGCATTCCATTTGATATTCCTCCAAGTATCCCTCCTGAATTGTTTGTTTTTGTGATTATTTTCCCATTTTTTATTATGTATAGATCATTATTTTCAGAACCAAATAACTCTGAGCCATGGAATCCTGAACCAAATTCAATTCCTTTCACGGATGGTATTGAGAAAATTGCTTTACTTAAGTCTGATTCTAAAGAGCTAAAAATTGGTTCTCCTAATCCTACTGGTACATTGGTTGTTATGGATTCTATTATTCCTCCTAGAGAATCTCCTTTTTTCTTTGCACTAAGAATTGATTCTTTCATTTTCTTAGCTGTACTTTCATCTGGGCATCTTACATTATTTTTATAAATTGATTTTGTCATTTTGGTATTGAATTCTTTTTTCATTTTGGTTTTACCAATTTGGGATGTGTAAGAATTGGTTTCAATTCCTAAAGTTACCTTGATTAATTTTCTAGCAATTGCTCCCCCCATAACATGAGTTGCAGTTAGTCTTCCTGAGAATCTTCCTCCTCCACGATAATCGTTAAAATGATTATATTTTATCATTGCAGGATAATCTGAATGTCCTGGTCTCAGTTTTGTTTTCAAATTTTCATAATCTTTTGATTTTTGATCACTATTCCAAATTACCATTGTAATTGGAGCTCCTGTTGTATGTCCTCTAAAAACTCCGGAGATAATCTCTACTTTGTCTTCCTCTTTTCTTTGGGTAGTGATGAGAGATGTTCCTGGTTTTCTATAGTCTAGCATTTTCTGAATTTCTTTTTCATCGATTTCTAATCCTGCTGGACATCCATCTAAGACTGCACCAATGGATTTTCCGTGACTTTCTCCAAAACTTGTAAGAACTAATCTTTGTCCAATAGAACTTCCTGGCATTATTCTAGGATTGTAGGGTCGTGCTTATAATTCCTCATTTGAAAAAAATCCAAAATTTTTAATGTTCTCTTAATGATCTTGAAAATATTTTTTAGGTGTGCCTAAAAATTACATATTATAGTGCTAATTTATCTAATAAATTCAAATAAATCTTAAATATTATTATAACGTATAAGATTAACGATGAAAAGCGCAAATTCTACTAACTGATTTGCGCGGCCCTGCGAAAAATACATGTTATTTACGCAAAGGCGTACTGGGTGAGGAGAAAGCTTTTCACTCTATACAGGGTCGCGCCTTTTGATCTTTTTAGAATATTTTTTGATATCAAAAAATTAAGAGTTGAGTATTTTGGCACCTATTTTCTTCATTTCATCGATAAAATCAGGGTAGGATACTTTGACTGATTCAGGATCTGATACCGTACAATTACCAACATACATTCCTGCAATACAAAACGACATGAATAATCTGTGATCATTTTCTGAATTCAAAGTTGCACCATTGAGTTTATCTGATGCAAACAAAACCAAACCATCTTCTTTTTCCTCCACCTTCACTCCAAGTTTTGATAATTCTCTGCCTACAATTTTAATTCTGTCTGTTTCTTTTAATCTTGCATGCTTTACGTTAACAATTTCAATTGATTCAGATGCTTTCAAAGCTAGAATAGCTAAGGGTGGAAGTAAATCTGGAGAATTGCTAAGGTCAAACCTACCTCCAGTTAGTTTTTCGGGTGATTCAATTGTTATTTTATTATTTTGAATTGTTACCTTGATCCCAAGTTGTTCAATGATATCAATAAAAACCTCATCTCCTTGAGGCAAGTTTCCAATATTGCCTTGAACTTCAAAATTGTCTCCACAAAGTACTGCCGCTGATAATAATAATGCAAGACTTGAAAAATCAATTGGAACTGTAAAAGTTGATGGTTTGTAAATTTGAGGGGCAATGTGGTATCTTTTGTAAGGAATTAAAGTTTGAACAGTAACTCCAAAATTCCTCATTGTTGCAATAGTTGCATCAAGGTATGGCTTTGAAACTAAATTGCCTTCTATTGACAAGCTTACTCCCTTTTCAGTTAGCGGTGCACTGATTAACAATGCAGAAACAAACTGGCTAGAAAAACTTCCAGGTATTGTGACTTCACCTCCAGAAATTTTTCCTGTAATTTCAATTGGAGGTTTGCCGTTTGTTGATGAGCATTTTGCACCTATGCTTTCTAATGCATCTAGTAATGGTTGCATTGGTCTGGTTTGTAGGCTTGCATCTCCGGTCAAAGTTGTTTGCTTTGGAAACAAACTTGCGATTCCGGATGCTATTCTGATAGTTGTTCCGGAATTTTCTGCATTGATTTTAGGCACAAATATGCCCTCTCCGATGGACTTTTTGACAATGATTGAAGATTCTTTTTTCTCTAATTGAGCACCAAAATTTCTACATGCATCTATTGTTGCATTAGTGTCTGCAGAAAACAACACATTTTCAACTTTGCTTCCATTTCCTGCCAGGGATGCAATAAAAATTGCCCTGTGAGTATAACTCTTGTTTGGTGGGCAAATCAAATTACCTGAAAGTCTTGATTTTTCTATTCTACAACTCATATGCTTCAGCTTTCTTGTTGTTTACTTTTGATACGATTATGTTTCCTTCTAAGGAGGAAAAAACTTTCTTAATTCCTGATTCATTTCCTTTTTTTACAATTGCCGCAACGGCAGGGCCGTTTCCAGATACTGATGCTCCAAGAGCTCCCTTTTCTAGAAGATCAGTGATGATTTTTGGGTCTGAATTAAGAATAGTTGATGTTGCTAATCCGTTAATTATCATCGCTTCCCAATAGTTTGAGTTTTTAGCCAAATTCCATGCATTATCAAATACTGAAGACAGCATTTTCAAATTTTTTACATTTCCACGTTTTCTATTTTTTGGAATAAAAATCACTGCTACTAAATTGGAAGGGATTTTTTCAGAATGAACAATTCTTTTCTTCGCATTATCAGTTACATTGAATCCTCCAAAATAACAAGAACATGCATCATCATATGCTCCTGTAATGCTTACTTTGGATTCTATTGATGCATCCACTCCTGCAAGAAGGATCTGCTGGTCAGTCATGTTTGGCTTGAATATTTTTGCACATGCTAATGCCACCGCTGAAGAAATTGCACTTGAGCTTTTTAATCCATAGCCTGTTGGTATCTCTGATTCTAGATTTACAATTATTTTATTTTGCTCTAAATCTTTTTTTGTCAAAATTTCCTCAATTGTTTTGTTGATTAACCTGGAACTGAGAGTCTTATTTTTTGATTGAATTGTAATCCCTTTTCCTGGCATGGTTTCTACTGTAGCCTCTACAGCAAGTGAAATTCCTAATGTTGCTCCTTTTTTATTTGCTATTGCATTTACAAGTGATACTGCACCGTGAACTACAGCTCCTACTTTTGTCATTATACTCCTCCTAAGAGAGCTTTTTTCATGGCATTATAAGGTGCTTCCATCCCGTGCCAAATCTCAAATGCTCTTACAGCCTGACCTAAAAGCATCTCATAACCATAAATTATGGTGGCATCCTTTTGCTTTGCTTTTTTTATAAAATCTGTGTTCATTGGCATGTATACAATGTCATAAACAACTGTTTTTGACTTTATTGATTCTAATGAAATCGGACTAAGTTCATTTTTCAATCCAATCGAGGTGGCGTTTACAATGATATCATAATCATCTAATCTATTTCCAACATTTTGAAGCTCAAGAGTATTTGCTTCGAGTCCAATTTTATTTGCAAACTGTGCCAAGTTGTTTGCATTCTCTAGTGTTCGATTTGCTATTGTGATGTGTTTGGCATGTTCCTTTGCAAAACCTGCCACGATTGCTCTTGCAGCTCCGCCAGCACCAATTAACAAAACATTAGAATTTTTAATTGTCAAATTTCTTTTTTTGAAAGGATCTAAAAAACCATCCATGTCGGTGTTGTATCCTTTTAGTACTCCGTCATTATTTGTAACTGTGTTTACTGCACCTATTAGGCTACAGGACTCGTCAATTTTATCCAAATACTTCATCATCTCTACCTTATGAGGGATTGTGACATTAAATCCTGCAATTTTTATTTTTTTTAATGCATCGATTCCATCTCTTAATTCTCCTTTTGGGATTCTATATGCAATGTAAGAGCATTCTAAATTCAGTTCTCTAAATGCAGCACTATGGATATTTGGAGATAAGGAATGATCAATTGGGTCTCCAATAACTGCAAATGTTTTTGACATGTTTTCTTTTGATTAACATGAATCATTTAAACTCTCAACCTTTTGTAAGAAAGAATAGGATTCTAGTATGAAATGTTGTTTATAGTTAATTTTTTAATTGAGTGATTCTCTTAACTTCATCCAAACTAAATTGCCCTGGAGCTATGGGTTTTCCAAGAGACACATAGGTAAAAGGACTTCCTAAATATAGGCTCAAAATTCTCGAAATTCGACCTGAATCCCCCATCGCAAACGCGATTAGATTTAATTTGCCTTTTTTGCTGTATAGCTCCAAAACTCTTGTGGCATCATCAGTTGATTTGGCAGTTGTTACTATTTTGATATTGGATGAAAATTTACTCATTTGATTCATTTTTGACTTTAGCACTGAAAGTTTGGGTGTTTTTTTAAAATCGTGCTCAGAAATTAGAAGATTTGTTTTAGTTGCTTTTAGATATTTTGCTAATTCTTTATTTTTTTTAATTGTACTAAATTCAACATCAAGTAAAAACGGATTGTATTCTGAAATTAATTTCAGTATGGATATCCTTTCTTTTTCATTCCCACTAAATCTTCCTCCTTCTGTTTTGGGGCGTAAGGTACAAACAACCTTTTTTAGATCTTTTCTTGTATTTTGGAGGACAAAAGGTATTTGTTCAGGTTTTAAAAAATCAAATCTTAGTTCAACAAAATCAGATTTTCTTAGACTTGTCTTTAGGATTTGTTTTAATTTCTTAGGGTTTGTCTCTGCAATGGATGTACAAGTTTTGTATTTCATATTAATTATTTTTCTAAAATGTATTCATCTGAGACTTCCATTCCAAAATGCCTTCCTGTAGCTGCCTTTGAATAGACCATAACGGTATCTCCTTTTTTCAGATGAGTTACTGAAACTAGTTGCCCTGTAGGTTTTACAAAACGGATCGTTTCTGCATCTTGTGCAATAATTCCTCCTATTTCGCCATCTACTGATGCTTTAATCATTAACATTGGTCGTCTTTCAATTTTGGAACGCCCTACAGTTGCTCTTCTTGCCTTGCCTTTTGAGTTTATAATTAATACTTCAGAACCTGTTTCTACTTCTGAAAGATAACTAGTTGTTCCGTCTGGAGATAAAGTATAGCAATGAACTGCCCCTGCATTTACTCTGAAAGGTCTTGGAGATGTGAAGGAGGATCCTACGGATTCATTATGAACCAAAAACAAAAAGTTTGATCTACTTCCAATCAGCATTCCTTCCCCTTTGTGAAGCATGGAAGCAGTATCTACACAAACTCGCTCACCGTCTCCTACTTCTTTGATCTCAATTATTTTTCCCTTCTTCAAATCAAAACTCTTACTACCCAAGTATATCATGACCTCTCTGACTTCCCCAATTGAGGAGGCGCTGAAAATAACTCCGTCTACTCCTACCTCTAAGATTGAAAACATCTTTCTTACTTCTTCAGGTGTTTGTGCAATTGCGTAAATTTTGGTATGAATTTTATGAAGTTTGGCAATGATGTTTTCAAGAGGGATGATTTTCCAGTCTTTTACCTCAACAATTACAAAATCTAGCCCTTTTTTTGCAATGTTGAGAACATTCTCGATATCCTTATTTGATAGAATTTTGAATTTTCTTCCAATTTTTTTGCCTTTTTGTTTTTTAATGATTTCTTTTTCAATTACCACATGTTTTGCATTTGATGATGGAAAAATTGTATCTAGATTTGACTTTGTTTTGCCCATCTTTTTTGGGTCAAGGTACACCATGTTGATTCCTTCTTCTTTTAATTGTTGAAGGAATTTGGGTAATTGCCCTTGAGATACCTTTGGGGATATGATAAGTTCTCGTGTTTTACTCAATTTTTTTCATTGCTTCCTTTGCGGATTCTTTTTTGAAAATAATAGATGCTAATGCTTCAACCATCTTTTCTGGAGTTTTGTGCGCAAAAATATTTCTTCCATAAGTTACACCTTTCGCACCTGCTGTAATTGCATCTTCTGTCATTTGTAAAATATCTAAATCTGTTTTTGCCTTAGGTCCTCCTGCAATTACAATTGGAACAGGTGTACTTTTCACAATCTTAGAAAATGAATCGACATCTCCTGTGTATACTGTTTTGACAATATCTGCTCCACATTCTGCACCGATTCTTGCAACATGTCCGACAATTTCTGGATCATGTGGGTTTTTTACATTCTCTCCTCTTGGATACATCATTGCCAAAAGTGGCATGTTCCACTTGTGGCATTGCTCTGCAGTCATGCCTAATTGCTCTAACATTTCTGGCTCTTCTTTTCCTCCTATGTTGATATGTAAAGATACTCCATCTGCTCCAAGACGTATTGCTTCTTTAACTGTCCCAGTCAGCATTTTACGATTTGGTGACATCGATAATGCAGTACTACTGGAAAAATGGACTAAAATTCCTACCTTTGTTGGTCTTGGAAGTGCTTTGATAATTCCTTTGTTGATAATTATGCTTGTTAGTCCATGTCCTTCACAATTGTAAATAGTTGATACGGGGTCTTCAAGACCCTCAATAGGTCCGTTTGAAATACCGTGGTCCATGGGGATACAAAGCATTTTTCCTTTTCTTAAAATTCGATTAAGTCTAATTTGGTGTCCAGATACCATGGATGATTCTGTTTTTTGTGCCCTACTTAAAAATAACGTGAATGGTTAATTTTTTTCCTATCATCTTCTAAGCACAATTCAGCCACATGGTTGAGTTAATTCAATCTGTTTTTTCTATATAGGATTAAATAGAAATCGCAGAGTAAGGTGGACAAGTTAATTGAGTCAAATTACAGAACAACTTTATCAAAGTGACATTGGTGATATTCTGGAAAATTCTCTAAAAGGAGTTAGACCGGGACCAAAGGAATGTCTTAGGCTTTTAGAATCAGATGATGTGTATCTTATGGGACTTGTTTCTGGCCATCTTACTAAGCAAAAATTTGGGAAAAAAGCTTCGTTTGTAAATAACATTATTTTGAATTATACTAATGTCTGTATTACTGATTGTAAATTTTGCGCATTTTACAGATCACCTGGAGCAGAAGATTCGTACACATTAAGTCTTGAACAAATTGAAGCTCGAGTAAAATCTGCTTGGGATATGTTCAAGATTAGACAGGTTCTCATTCAAGGAGGGCATAACCCAAATTTGAAAATTGAATACTATGAAGATGCATTCAAAATGATTGGGGAAAAATTCCCGATGGTTGGAATTCATGCTCTTTCAACATCAGAAATTGACATGATTGCTAGGGTGGAAAAATCTTCTACAAAAGAAATTTTATCTAGATTGAAGGATGCTGGACTTCAATCTGTACCTGGAGCTGGAGCTGAAATTTTAGTAGACTCTGTAAAAGATGTTATTAGTCCAAAGAAAATCTCTAGTGCTGATTGGATTAGAATAATGGCTGAGGCTCACTCTTTAGGAATTCCTGGTTCTGCAACAATGATGTACGGACACGTTGAAAATAATCAAGATATAGTTGATCATTTTTTCAAAATAGTACAATTACAAGAAAAGACCAAAGGCTTTATGGCATTTATTCCCTGGAACTTTGAGCCAAACAACACACTGATGAAACAAGAAGGGATTGTAGAGCATGGTTCTGGTGGGGTTCAATTATTAAAAATGATTGCAATTTCCAGACTTGTTTTTGATGGATTAATTCCTCATATACAATCATCATGGCTTACCAATGGGGTGGGAATGGCACAGTTAGCCCTGCAATATGGTGCTGATGACTTTGGTGGGACACTCATTGGCGAAGAAGTAGTTTCTTGCACCGGAGCTCGCTCAACTGAGCTTACAGGAAAAATAATTGTTGATGCAATTCATCAAATTGGATATCAGGTAGAAGAGCGAGACAATTTTTACAATTCTGTATCTTTACTCTAGTCCGTAACTAGGCCATTTAGAGTCTACAAGATTTTTTGTTTCTTGATCTACTTTTACCTGTTTTTGAATTTCTCTTTCATAACCTTCTTCTCTTGTTTTTTGTGTTGCATCAATTCCCATCTTAGATCCTAGATTGACCAATGGTGAGGCTGGATCCAGAGTATCTGTTGGAGTATTGTTGATGATTGTTGTATCTCGTGCTGCGTCTGCTCTAGTCGTAATTGCCCAAATCACATCATTCATGTCATGAACGTTAATGTCGTCATCTACCACAACAAACATTTTGGTAAGTGACAACTGTCCCATTCCCCAAAGCCCCATCATTACTTTTTTTGCTTGACCTGGGTATCTTTTTTTGATGGATATTATTGCAAAACCTTGAAACCATCCTGCTGCAGGCATTGAAAAGTCCACAACTTCTGGATGAAACATGCGAATCAAAGGCAAAAAAGATCTTTCAATTACCTTTCCAATATATGCATCCTCAAGAATTGGTTTTCCTACCACAGTTGTCACGTAAATTGGATCCTTTCTTCTCATGATTCCTGTTAATGTAAAAGTGGGGTATGGTTCAACTGGAGTGTAGTATCCTGTATGATCTCCAAAAGGTCCTTCGTCTCTAATATCTGATGGATCTACATATCCTTCCAAAACAATCTCTGCGTTAGCAGGAACTTCCAAATCAATTGTTTTGCATTTTACCATTTTGATTCCTTTTTTTCTTGTGATGCCTGCAAACAAGTATTTGTCAAGCCCTTCTGGAACTGGGGCAATTGATGAAAAAACAGTTGCAGGATCTCCTCCAATAATTATTGCAGTAGGGATTTTTTCTCCTTTGGTTTTTGAAATATCGGAGTGATGTGCTCCTCTTTTGTGTTTTTGCCAGTGCATTAATGCATGAGTGTCGTCAACGATTTGCATTCTATAAACTCCGAGATTTCTTACACCTGTTTCGGGGTGATTTGTTGCAACTAATCCTAGTGTGATGAATCTTCCTGCATCTTCTGGCCAAGATTTTAAAACCGGCAAATCTGCAAACGATGCCGTACTTGATGTAATTTCTGTAACTGGACCACTACTTTCAAGTTTTGGAAAAGATTCTGTCATTTTTGAGAGTTCTGGTAATTTTTTAATTTTATTGAAAATCCCTGATGGAATGTCCATCTTTGTCATGTCTACTATTCTCTGACCTATCTCTGTAAAGTCTGTCATCTCCAAGCCAATCTCTAATCTTTTCATAGAACCAAAGGCATTTGCTAAAATTGGCATCTCAAAATCCTTTACATTTTCAAACAAAATTGCCGGACCATTAGAATACATTTTTCTTCTCATGATTTCTGCAATTTCTAACTCAGAATCAACTTCTGTCTTGACTCTTTTTAATTCATTATTTTTTTCTAATTCCTTTATGAAATCATGAATGTCTTCTATTGCCACAAATTTTCTCAAGTTAGAACAAGTATAAGCTTAACTGGATTTGTGTAAACGACCGGATTTTTGAAATAAATTCGACAAAGGTCTTTTAATTCGCTTCTTTCATTGATAATTATTGAGTGAAGACAAATGTGCTGTCTGTAAGGGAAATGGAACTATAGAACTACTTGGGTCTGACTGTCCATTTTGCAATGGAACAGGGGAGCCAAACAAACCTGCAAAGGCATATCTTGACTCACACATATGTCAGTGTATCTTCCTTGATAGAAAACGATGTCCTTTATGTGGAAAAAGATGTCATCATGATACTCCAAACAAACCTAAAATTTTATTGAGCCCTGAATGACAGATTCTATGGAACAGGTGGCAACTCATTTTTCTTTTCATGGCCACCAGAGCCAAACTTACAGTAGAAACATAATTCTGATTCCATGTACTTTAACTGTTCAATTTTGATTGCTCCAAGCTTTAGTGCAATCTTTGTGAGAATTTTGTATTTCAAAGGCATTGCTGGAATTACTTCTTGCATGTACACTTTGTAATGATCCGGGCAAAATTTCAGAGTGACTTTTGATGCCTCATTCCCGGATTCATTAACTTGTTTTGTGTAATTGATCTGCTCTCTGATGTATTCATGTTTTGGACATGGACAATCCTTCCCACCAGGGTGTTTGTATGCTGGAGTGTTTTTCCAGTCAAATCCGGGATATTCTTTTTCAAAATCGTCCATTACTTCACTAAGTCTCTTAGTGCATATAAAACTTGATCAGGTTTAGCCATGGGAATTACCCAAATGTAAATAAACCCCGGAACTTCACCCAAATTAAATGGCCGCTGCTAAAAAGCAAACTAAAAAAGATCTTGAAGACAAGATTGCAGAATTAGAAGCTAAACTAACAAAACTATCAACACAACTCGAAACAAAAC